>JBBTYJ010000001.1:0-16133 GCA_038061835.1 Patescibacteria group bacterium
ATCGCCAGAACCTGTGATGGATCGGAAGTGATAATCTGGTCTTCTGTGTATGATGCGATGTGTTTAATAGCAACATGTTTGAGTCCGGCAAAAAATATACCTTCTCCCACATCGGATTCTAGCAAAAGAAACTTTTCTTCATCGGTAAGATTAAAAACTTTCTGAAGCTCATTAATAATTGTCGGCGATTGCTTCATAAGTATCTGGATGGAAGAATTCGTGATAATCGGCAAACCATAAGGACTTTTCAAAAAGTCTCCAACATCTTGAGTAATAGTAGCCACGCCGAGGAAATATTTTCTTCCGCGTTTGACTAGACCCATAAGAAACGATGCCGTGTCTTCCGACTTCATCATCCACCATGCCTCATCAATTACTAAAAGGCGTTTCTTTAAATCTTTTCTGATTGCGTTCCAGATATAGTGAGTAACGATATACATGGCAATAGGTTTAAGCTCATCTTCCATGTCTCGCAGAGAGAAAACGGCAAATTTTTTATTAATATCTACATTACTTGGTCTATTGATAAACCCGGACCACGTACCCTTAGTGTATTTGGAAAATCGTTGGGCGAGCGATTCCCCCCCCTCCATACCGATGAGCACCATTTCAAAATCAGACATGAGCGGAGGTTCGACATTTCGAAAATCCGATTCAGCCGTAATATCTTTCAAAGCGTAAGTTTCAGTAATGGCCCGATCGATAATCGCGTCTTCTTCAGCGGTGAGGCCGCCCATCATCAAACGAAAGAGACCAACCAGATTAATAATATTTGAACGCAGACTATTGGCGGCGCTTTCATCCGGCCCGGGTATTGGTAAATCAAACGGATTAATATGGTGTTCGGAATTAAGAGAAATTTTGAAGTATCTGCCGCCAGTGGCTTCTGCCATATACTCATACTCTCGTTCCGGGTCTATTACTATCACCTCAGTATCAAACATTAAGGTACGTAAAATCTCGAGTTTGGTGGCATAAGATTTACCGGCGCCAGACTTGGCAAACATAATGGAGTTGTAATTTTCAAGTGAAAAACGGTCAAAAAGCACTAAGGACGAATTATGTCTATTGATACCATAAAGAATGCCCTTATCCGAAGTTAAATCAAAAGAGGTAAAGGGAAACAGCGACGAAAGCGGTGAAGAGTTTAATTTAGAATGCACCTCCAGCAAATCATTGCCGAGCGGAAGAGTGCTCTTGTACCCCTGTTCTTGTTGGAAAAGCGCTGGTTTGACGTATATAAGTTTGGCCTCGAGAATCGACTTGATTTCCGATTCGATTTTGTCGAGTTCAACATCGTTGTCTCCATAGATAGTTATATAGAGACCAACATTAAAGAGTCTCTCTTGCGCCTGTTGAAGTTGGTCGCGTAAGTTTTCCAAGTCTTGATAAGCAACGTCGAGCTTGGGGTCGCGCACTAATCCTTTTTCTTCTCGGCTATGGATTTGTGACTGGACTTCGGCCACCTTTCTCTGAAATTGGCGCAAAACCCTCGAAGTCTCAATTGGATGAATAAAAATAGAAACATCAAAAACTCTGTCCATGTTGATAATAGGACTAAACCATCCTTCGGAAAGATATCGCGGATACGAAATAACAAAGAAACTTCTTAGAATTTTCTCGCCCAAACTAATTTCTCTCGGAGTGATCTTCAGCGCAGATGGAGCGATAATATCTTTAAGTTCAAGCGCTCCCGCCTCAAATATTTCTTGAGGCAGGATTGACCCCATCTCTGGTTTTGTTTCCTTATTTTTACGAAATAATTTGTCAAATATACTCATAATTAACTCATTTTAATGGGTTTTTCCGTTTCGCCCGGATTAAACGCTTTATAGAAAAGTTCAATGACTTCTTCTGTGCCGAGACGCGCCACACGAATACCGGTACGAATGAGTCCTTGTTCAACCACTGACAATCGTTCCTCAAGTTGACTGCGATTCTCATCGAAACTGATTTCTGTAGTATCAACGGACTCATTTTTAGACCCAAATCCAAAACGTGAGGCAATCTTTGACTGATTGACTGTCAAAATAGCAGGACTATAGGTCACCACGATAAAAAAGTGTTTTGTCATGATATTTGTGTTTTCGGTGAAGCTCTTGATAAACTCGATATATTCGCGGACCTGTATTCCCATCAAATTATTTGTCTGTGCCCTTCTCCGGTTTTCCAAGAGCGCTATGTAAGGTCTGATATCAAGTTTACGGGATTGTATTACTATCTCGATCGAAAAATCCAAAGAATTAAGAAAATCTTGAAACTGAAAAAGAATAGCGCGCCTTTCCTCATCTGACTTAAGCGCAAAGTTAAGCGACGAGCACAAAAGAATGGAACGCATCCCACCGTCTTTTAAAAGGACGATGCCATCGCGCACTTCTTTGATGGGAATAAATTCTTGGGTGGCGTTTGTGCTCGAGGACATGATCTTATTATAACCTATCCCCGGAGTCTTCGGTGATCGGATTTTGATTTTCCTTGATATCTAAACTCCACGTCAATTCTTTCAACTTTGATTCGGAAAGTTTGGGGACATACACCTGTGTCAAGGGTTTGTTTTCTGTTGTTTGTTTGGTTACAGGCACTTTTTCTTCCTTTTTCCAAATATAGAGTTTGTTAGTAAGCAAATATTTTACAAAAGCCTCTACGGCGTTTACAAACGGCTTGCCATTAACTTCGTAAAAAGCCAAGGCGACTGCAAAGATAACAACCGGCAGAGAAATAATGATGGCCAAAAATCTTGGCAGAAAGAGAAAAAGGATAACGGCTAAGCCCACTCCGCCACCGGCATAAACGAACTGTTTAAAAGTGAGGGGGCCAAAAATTTTGTCTTCAATCTCGATAAATTGCGGAACTTGAAAGCGCATAATTCTATTTTACACCAATGGTTCTCGGTATGGATCTTTACCATCGGGGTAGCGATAATCCGGTAAAGATACTTTCGGCGTCGGTGTGGGTATCTCCGCTTTTACTCCCTGCCCTGAACTTGCAAGGTCTTGCCTTGCAGGTGGCATAGGAAGAATGATCGGTGGAATTTCTGGAACGGAGACGGGCGCGACCGATTCGGTTTTTATAGTTTTTTCCAATTCATCGTTTTTTTGTAGGATAGGGTCAAAAATTTTATCGGCGACAGATTCTGCAATCTTAGAGGCGATATCTTCTGATATTCCCATTTCGCGCACGATGTTTGCGATGTAATCTGTGGGTGGCTCGAAAGCATAGATTATAAACATCGTTTCTTGTTCCAGGGAAACAATCTGTTCCGCATCTAACGCATTGGCCTTGCCAATTTCTTGTACCGACGCTTTCCACGGCACAGTATGAATCGCCCGCTGTAGACTTGGTGGCAATTTCTTAAGCTGTTCCTCTATAAGTTTTTCTGTTTCGTTCATGTTGAGGGTTAAGTATTCTCAGTTGGAGGTGTCTCTGGTGGTTTTTCAGCCGGAGCTTCTGGTTTTTCCGCTTCAGTAATCACCCCTTCTGTTTGTAGGTCTTTTAGAATGTCGGCCGCCTTATCCTTGGCGGACTTACCTTTTCTGATTTGGGCGGCAGCATCATAATTATAGCCTCGGAATGATGCCCAACGAGATTTTTCAACCACGTCAGCAAATTTTCCCTTTCTTATTTCACTGGCGGGTTTGATTTCAGTAGCTCTCAGCGTCTTCTTCTGAGTTTCATAAGACTCTGTCGTGCTTTCCGTCTGTTCCTGCACTCTTTTTCTTGCTTCACCCGCCTCTTTTTTGATTTCTTCTAGTTGTATTTTTGCGGTTTCTAGTGCCTTAATTTTATCTTCTTCCAGATTATTTCCGACCGCTCTTGCCTCCGCCTCTAACTTAGAAACAGTGTCGTAGGCGGATTTCTCTCTAATTTCGGCTGATTTTAATTCCTCACTATTTCTTATCTCATTAACACTTCTCTTCTTTGCTTTTTCTAGATTTTCTATTCCTTGATCAATTTCCGCTTTGTTGCCCAATAGAGTTTTATCTTTTGCTATCGCTTTTGCAGACGGGGCAAGTGAGGCGGCAAATTTTGCTTCTCTTTCAGCCTGTTTCTTTCGAAGTTCTAGGAATCCACCCTTTTGCGCTTGACCAGCTTCCAGTGTTCCGCTTGCTTTAGATCCTCTTACATCAAAACTTGCGCTACCCGTTTTTCTTCCGGTTGCCAAAGCCAATCGTGCCGCCATGCCCCCTACGCCACCCTTGGCCGCGCGCTCCTTCAGGGTCTCGCTATCTCCTATCGCGGCCCCCGCTCGGCCGATAGTGCCTCTTCCTAACCTACCAGCCATACCAAGTGTGGCGCCGCCGGCGAAGCCGGTGACCCATTTAGTCAGACCGGGTACTCCGTGTCCGGCTTTGTTGGCCCATTGTTTGGCGATGACGAGCGAGGTAATCAGAAAAACAATCATGATGATGAAATTCATCAATAATGCCAGTGACGATGTGTCTGGCGGCGCAAAATTTCCATCTGCCACCGCTATGCCGGTAAAGTTCTTGGCCATATCACCACTGGCCGCGCCACTGAATCCTGCACTGGCAAATAATCCGCGAGAAACAATTATCACAATCCATGTGAGCATGAAGTAAATGGGCGCGAAGAAAGCTTGTCCTATGAGCGCCTGCATCCAGTCATCTTTATGTTTCTTGAGTTGTGGCAGGATGTATCCCATAAATGCCAATGGAGATAAAATCATAACAAATATCAGTACTACGAAACGAATCACAAACATTATAGCCACGGCGAAGAAGACAAACGCGGCGATTAAAGAAACAACCGTACCCATTACTCCTACAATGATTAATTTTTTCCCTTCAAAAAGTTGAGTGGGGCTTGTAATTTTCCAGAGAGAGGTTATTTTTAACGGTTCCATCAAACTGCTAGATAATCCCAAACTCAAATTACTCGCAGTTGCTCCTGGCGCTATTGTGTCGTAGAAAGTAATAGCTAAAACATTAGAAGCGTCAATCACAATCTTGGTGAAGAAAAGACTAAAATTTATAAGTATGGCGACAATGATGATGTTTACAATCAATTTCTTAATGTCATCGCCCATACCCAATATGGTTTTTATCGCCGCATAGAGTAAGATGAAAATAAAGCCCATATTGGCGACATCGCGAATAGTTTTCCACGCGGTATTAATGGCTTCTATATTTTTGATATTTGTTGCCATGTCAACCACGGTTAATTTAACAACAAAATTTAAGATGATACCGCTTAGATATGTGATAAGACTCGCTATTTGGAGAATAAGAACAGCCAACCACCCTAATGGTGCAAGCAGGGCATCAGTAACAAAGTTGATAGCCGGCTTAAAGATTGTATCCACGATAGCCCCTGATGAAGAAGGATCGGCAGTAACACAAAACTGTTCGCCAGTCACTGGATTAGTTATCGGTTTTTGGCCGGGCGGACAACCTCCTGGTGGTATCTCTGCCCGTGCGGTTTGTGGAAAAAACAATCCACTCATCGCGAAAACAAGTATAAAAGTGAAGAGGAGGGTAAAAATATGCGGCAAATATTTTCTGTTTCCCATAGGATTTATTGGTGGTCAAAGATGGCAATTGTATTTTTAGCCGTGGTCATGGGTATTGTACAGGTGGGTGATGTTTGATTGGAACAAGCCCCCCCGAACCATTTGATAAAGGTTGAATCGGTGGCCGGAATGGCGGTCAGAGTTACCGTGGTGTTATTGGGAAAATTCGCCGCGCAAACAGAACCGCAATTGATGCCTGCAGGTTGTGAGGTTACAATGCCCGAACCGGTACCAGACTTGTAAATATCCAGAGTGCGTAAAATAGTACCTCCGCTTCCGGTATCGTCACTTCCGCTTTCAAATCCAGTGCCGTTGAAGAGCCCTCGGCCGGCGGAGAAAATCTGTTTCAATAACTGGCTGAATAATGCCGAGACCAATTCGTCAAACTCATCGGCCAATTCAAGCTGTCTCACTCCACTACCCAACACATGCTCAAGCTGGCTCTCAATGACCTTCCCGGGTGTTTTTGTTGGTCCGCGTCTCAAACACTCTCCGGTATCCGGATCTGTTATGAGGCATTCCGACCATCCCAAGAATCCGCTGTCCCAACCAAGTCGCATGTTTTCAACACCCAAGGCTTGCGCAAGGCGTTTGTCCAATTCAATTTTTGTTTCAAGAAATGTTCCGTACGGGTTATTAATATCGTTTTGAGTCATGACAAACCAGGCGTCCCATCCTCCTTGACTAAAATTGTTGTAAAAACCCTCAATGTTCCCAACCACTTCCGTCAAAGTACATTGGAAACGTTTTTTTTGGCTATGATATCTGGCTAACGCTATTCTGATTTTTGCCTGGAACGGCGAACATAGAAATCCCAATTCCGAACCGCGTATAAACTCTCCCGCGATATTATCCGCAATCTTGGTAAAAAATTGCATAGGGTCCGTCACATAGGCCGGGTTGCCCTCAAAACCGTTGTTGATCCATGCTGTGGTGGCATTTAGTATTTGTTCCAATGCTAACTTGGCTATCATTATGCCAATACTGTCCAAAGTTATTCCGGGAACAGTAAAACCGAAAACTGTTATACCCACTTCCTTACTTCGTAAGGCGGCATCCGATACTGGTATAGGAGGAATGACTTCTATCAACGCCTGTGTTGAAGCTGGCAGAGCCATGATAAAAGTGAGGATAAGAACAGCAGCTATTATTTTTTTACTCGAAATGTGGTTCATGTGCCGTTGAAAATTATACCATGAGCCATCAAGACTTTCTGGATATTTGAGAGTAATTCGGATTCTCTTCCGCTATTTTTGATATAAATATTGAGCGCCGCGTACGCTTGCAACGGGTCTTTAGAGGCGTTACCAACCAACTCCATGACCACCGCGTTTTCCGAATACTGATTAATGAGATCTAGGTGATTTGGAGCAAGCGATGTTGGCACTCCGACAAGAAGCAGTTCATCGGCGGCGGCCTTATATAATTTACCCGCCGCGTTCATAAAGATTGAGAATGCCGGACTGTCGGTGTTTGCCAGATTATCCCCCCCGCTTCTAGCCTGAATAGCGACAAGATTTTTATATTTGTTGCGGATATTTGTCATCGTGTTGCTATAAGCCGCCAGACTCACTTCTGATTCTGGCACGACGATGATTTGTTTGGAATTTACTTTCGGTATTGATACATCAATATTCTTGATACTTTCAGCCAGATTCGCGGCGAAAGAATCAATATTATCCGGAGTGGCCTGACCCTGCGATTTAAGTTCAAGGTAATCTGAAAAGAGTTGTCTGCCGATTAATTCTGTTTGAGAGAGTTCGACTGTGGATGTGACGGATGAAGACGCCTCGGTATTAAAGAAATCTGCCAAAAGAGGATCGTTTTCAGGCAAGGATGATTCTACTTGCGAAACGGAGGCTACTCGATTTGTGTAAGGAGGAATCCTAACGAATCTAAACCACATCGCTCCGCCTATGAGAGCAATGGAAACAACGAGCGCGGCTATAAATCGAACTCGCGACATTACTTTCAGTATATCAGAAACTATTCCGTTTTTCTGTGTATAATGTGAAGATATGCGACGCTTTTTTCTATCAATTACTATTCTCTTGATGATTGTCTTCAGTATTTCAATTACTCCGGTCAATGCTCAGACATTTAACGTCAATCTCACAAGAGGCAGCAGAGGGACGGATGTTGTATTTCTCCAGCAATTTCTCGTAACAAAGGATTTTCTCCAGATGCCACCCAATGTGGCTTATGGTTACTTTGGTTCATTGACACGGATGGCTGTAGCTAGCTGGCAAGAGGCAAATGGCATTACTCCGGCGGTAGGTTTCTTTGGTCCAATCTCACGCGCAGTCATTGTTTCGCAGATTGGTTCCGTCGTAACTTCTTCCATTACGTCTACAAGTTCAACTTTTCCTGTATCTGTATCAGTCCCGGCAGAATTATTTTCTAATGCTGAAACCGATGCTCCCACTGCGCCCGGTATGAAAGCGGGTCGGGTGATGCTTTTCAGAGCTTTCCCGTTTGAGGTGCGACCCGGTGACCCGATTACACTCGATGGTTCCGGTTTCAGCAGAACTCTCAACAAAGTTTATTTTAATGGCGATAGTCCGGATATCGCCACTTCTACAGACGGCGTGACTCTTGAAGTGTCTGTGCCTGCCAGGCTCGCTGAAGGCGAGTACAAGCTCACCGTCTCCAACGTCTGGGGCTCTTCTGAAAATCCGAGTATCACCGTTCTGATCAAAGTGACAAATAGTCCTCATGCGGCGCCGACGATCGAGAGCGCGTCGATTGCGGCAGATGATACGATCACTCTTGTTGGCAGCGGTTTTACTTCCGCCAATAACATTATTACCACTCTCGGTAATTCTTCCCACCCGATATCTGCCAGTGGCGACACTTTGATCTTTCGTGTTGCCGACCTTTCTATGTACAATGAGACTAGAGCATTTACTCTCGGTAAGTATCAAGAAGTACTCTGGATTTATGTCCAGAATGAACATGGGGCCAATAAAGAACCGTATCAACTTGAAATCACAATATGAGAAAAAAACAATTTATCGCCATTACTCTCTTATTGGCTCTATTGGGTTTGCTTCTACCTGTCTTACCGGCTCAAGCCCAGGGGCTTCCTTTCGGTGGAATTGTTTCTTCTAGATTTCCCTGTACTTGTAGCGCTACATTGCGAATTCGGTTCAACCCACTTTATCTGGGTGGACCGACAGTTACTAGTGGCGCCTTGGTTTATTCCCCTTTTTCAACACTTCTATATGCAAATCTTAATATCGGTGTTCCCGGCAAATGGCATATCGGTTCTTATCTTCCCGGTGTTCGGGCGTGTTGGGCGATTATTACCTGGTGGTTGTGTCTGCCTTTGCCGACCTTAGGTCTTATGACTAAAGTGGGCACGAATTAAAACACTTACTTGGAAGTCGGACTTCCAAGTAGGAGCGTGGCGAGTTTCTTCCAAGTTTCTGTTTTGACATCTTCAGCGCGGATATTATCATCCAAATTTATTTTTTGAAATATTTTCTGAACATTATCTTTTGGAAACATTGTTGCGAGATTGGAAGAAAGTTTCTTGCGCTTTGATTTAAACCCGGAGCGGACTATCTCAAAGAATTCTTTTTCTGAGATCCGCCAGCTGGCGGATTGAAAAAAGTTTTTTGAAATATTTCCTATCGCGATAATAGCCGAATCTACTTTAGGGGCAGGTACAAATGAGCCGGCCTTAACCGTTTCTATATATTCGGGTGTTCCATATGCTTTGACAGAAATAGATAAAATACTTTCTTTGTTGTTTCGCGCGATTATTCTTTCCGCCACCTCTTTCTGTACCAAAAGCACAATTTTCTCCGGTTGGCGATGTGTTTCGAGAAATTTTTTCAAAATCCCGCCCGTGATGTTATACGGTATGTTGGCTATTAATTTGTAGGTTTTAGTCGCTAGTTTGGCCAAATTAAACTCAAGAATATCACCATGAATTAATTCAAGTTTTCTATTTATAATTTCTTTTTCAAATTTTTGTTCCAATAATTTGAAGAGATTATCATCTTTTTCTACCGCGATTACTTTCGCGCCGGTTTCCAGGAGTTTTTCTGTCAAGACTCCCGTTCCCGGTCCAATTTCGATGATCGTATTATTCTGATAAACCTTGCCGGCTTCGATTATTGTCCGCAAGGCTTTATTACTTTTCAAAAAATGTTGCCCGAGTGATTTTTTTGTAATCATAAATTTAAAAATCTATCTCAAGAAGGGGTTTCCCGAAATAACCGTATTTGTTTGTTGTTTCTGTTTCCATCAACTCTTCCGGGATATCAAAGATAAACGTCGAAGGGGTGTTTACTTGTCTTATGCCAAAGATGGTGCGAGTTTCCGTGTATGTCAAAAAAATTTTTTGGCGCGCGCGAGTGAGAGCAACATAGAAAAGCCGCCTCTCCTCTTCGGGGCCAGCGTCATCCCCATTTATTTTTTGGTATGGAAAGAGTCCTTCCTCAAGGCCGGCAATAAAAACGATATCAAACTCCAATCCTTTTGACGCGTGTACAGTCATTAATCGCACGGCCCCGTCTTCTTCCCTCATTTCGTCTTGGTCGCTTTGCAACGCTGCATCCGAGAGGAAATGCAAAATTCCTTCTTCCGGTGGTTCGTGATTGTAACGAGAAGCGAAGTTTGACAGCTCGTAAGCATTTTCGAGTCGCGCTCGACCCTCATCACCGTTGTTTTTCCACTCCTGTTCTAATCCTGATGCTTTAATAATGAAAGAAATGGTTTCGCTCGGACTGATTTGTTTGGATATTTTCTCAATTTCTCCGAGCAAGGCCCTAAAGTTTTCAAGTTTCGTTTTCATTGATAGCGGTAATGAAGATTCGCTACCCGAAAAAACTTTTTGTATCGTAGTCTTGCCTATACCGCGTGCCGGTACATTAATGATACGGCTCATATCCGAGAGGCTGTCTGGATTAAGAGCGGCGCGCAAATATGACAGAATATCTTTAACCTCTTTGCGTTCAAAGAATCTTGTGCCGAGTAGTTGATATGGAATTCCGTGATTCATAAACGCTTCCTCGAGTACTCGCGACTGGAAGTTGGCTCTATAAAGAACCGCTATTTCTCCCGGCGCTGTACCGTTTTTTATAAATTCTGCAGTCTTATCCGCGATAAATTCTGCCTCGCCCACTTCATCACTGCTTCCGAATAACCCGACCTTCTCGCCATCGGAGTTTGTTGTAAAAAGATTTTTTTTAAGTCTGATTCTATTTTTTTCTATGGCTGCGTTGGCTGCGTTCAGAATAGTTTTGGTGGAACGATAATTTTCTTCCAGGGTAATGATTTGGGCGTCGGGATAATCCTTTTCAAAGTCAAGAATGTTTTTAATGTCTGCGCCGCGCCAAGAATAAATGTTTTGGTCTATGTCTCCAACCACGCAAATATTTTTATTTTGTCCCACCAACATTTTTGAAATTTCATACTGAACACGGTTAGTGTCCTGATATTCGTCTATGTGAATATAGCGCCAGATATTTTGATAAAATTCGCGCACTTTCGAATCTGTACCGAGTAAATTCATGGTTTTGACAAGTAGATCGTCAAAATCTAGGGCGCTGTTTTTTGCAAGCACTTTTTCATATTCCGGCCAGACTTGCACCACCACCTCTGACAAGTGTCCCCGCTTCTCTTGCCCGTTATACTCCTTGGCATCGACGCCTCGGCCTTTTTCTTTTGAAATAATGCTCATAATAGAGCTCGGATCGTGTGTTTTTGGATCAAGCCCGAGAACGAGAAGGGCTTCCTTCACCGCTCTTTTGCTATCATCTCGATCGAAAATGGTGAAGTATTTTTTGATACCCACCTTGGCTGATTGTTCTCGCAAAATATGAACTCCGAGCGAATGGAATGTGCTTATAAAGGGTTGCTTGGAAATACCAACTCTCCGCTCTATTCGTTTACGCATTTCTTTAGCCGCCTTATTAGTGAAAGTGATAGCTAGAATAGATGATGGGTCAACCCCGATCTGGACAAGGTGGCGAATTCTCTCCGCTATGGTCTTGGTCTTGCCAGTGCCGGCGCCTGCCAAGATTAGCAATGGTCCCTGGATAGACTCAACGGCTTTTTTCTGTTCGGGGTTAAGTCCATCGATCGGTGTTTCTGAGGATTTGGACATGTTGGACACTATAACATGCTGGGGTATAATGAGTGTGCAGGACGGATGTATACTGTCGAATGGCTCAACAGAGCCATGTCTGTCAACTGGTGGATGTTTTTGATTTTCCCGAACCAATAATTTTAAATAGTTTAACCCTACTTTATTAGTACAAAAACGATCAAATATATACTTTTTGCCCTGGTTATTTTTCCTGTTCTAATCACTTATGCACGTAGTCAAGGAGCAGAAATTTTACGTATACCGGAGGTGATAAATGTTGGGAATTCTCAAACCATAAGTTTGTTGACTGGTTACTTAAATATTAATCCTACCGGTATTAGTGGAACGGAGCTTGCCATTGTCGATGGTGTTGCTCTTGAATCCAACGGGAGGGAGAACGAATTTTTCATAGACCTTGGTAAATCAGGCACCGGTCAGATTAGTGTTTACATCGTGCGAAAGGGCGACACTCTTAGTGAGATTGCCGACATGTTTGATGTTTCCGTTAACACTATTATCTGGGCTAATGATATTAGAGGGATGTCAATTAAGGCGGGTCAGGAATTGGTCATTCTACCTATTTCCGGCGTGCGTCATGTTGTTAAGTCTGGTGACACGTTGCAATCAATTACCAAAAAATATAAAGCGGAGCTCGAAGATGTTCTTGTTTACAACGATCTTGAAGTCAAGAGCAAGCTTACTGTTGGTAATGTCGTGATTATTCCAGACGGAGTGATTAGTATACCCCGAGGAGTTCTTGCTCAATCATCTCAAAACCAAATCTCAACTGTCTCGGGTTATTACCTAAGACCGATCAGTGGAGGTGTAAAAAGTCAGGGTATACACGGTTACAACGGTGTTGATCTGGCTCCCTATTGTCGTTGTCAGGGCGACTCGGTGTTTGCTTCAGCCGCCGGTACGGTTCTTATCTCAAGAACTTCTGGTTACAACGGAGGATATGGTCTGTATGTCGTAATTAAACACAGTAATGGCACACAAACTCTGTACGGCCATCTTTCTCGAGTGAATGTAGGCGTCGGTCAAGTAGTAGAGCGCGGTCAAGTTATCGGAGCTATTGGCAATACCGGTCGCTCAAGCGGCCCTCATCTGCATTTTGAAGTACGTGGTGCCAAAAATCCGTTTTAAACATCAAACTTTTTAGGCCGATATTCGACCGCTTCGAGAATATGGGCGTTTTTAATTTCCTCGCTACCTTCAAGATCAGCGATAGTGCGTGCCACCTTGATCATTCGATGGTAAACGCGTGGAGAGAAACCTAGACGTTCAGCGGCGAGGTCTAGTGTTTGCCGAGGTTCTTTATCAAGAGTCACAAGTGTAACCAAATCTCTTGCATTCATTTCCGAATTGCGTGAAATTTTCTTTTTTTGTTTATCGAAACGTTCTTTCTGCGCCGTTCGCGCCAGTTCTACTTTGTGTCGAAATGCCCCACTCCTTTCTCCTGCTGACTCGCCGGAAAGATCGCTTGGCGAAACCCTGTCTACCTCAAGCCAAATATCAATTCGATCCATGATTGGACCGGACATTTTTCGTCTGTATCTTGAAAGGGCCGAGGGCGTACAAATACATGGTTTGCCTCGAAAACCAAAATGTCCACACGGACAGGGATTCATCGCCGCAACGAGTAACACGTTTGCCGGGAAGTGCACCGTGCCTTTAGCGCGCGAAACCGATATCACCTTATCTTCAAGTGGTTGGCGAAGACTTTCTATCACTCTTCTATCAAACTCAGGAAACTCATCCATAAATAAAACTCCAAAATGCGCGAGGGTAACTTCTCCCGGTTTAGGCGTAGTTCCACCACCCACTAGTGAAACGTATGAAGCTGTATGGTGCGGAGCGCGGAAAGGAGGATTAGTGATAACCGTCTCGGAAAGTGTGCCTGCTACCGAATGAATACCGGTTACCTCAAGCGCTTCTTCGAAAGAAAGTTTTGGCAGAATGCCGGCAAAAGCTTTAGCAAGCATCGTCTTGCCCGTTCCCGGGGGGCCATACATAGCGCAATTGTGTCCGCCAGACGCTGCGATTAAGAGTCCTCGCTTGGCTCTCTCTTGGCCTCTAACGTCGGAGAAATCCGTATCTGTTACCACTATCTTTGTATCGGTTTTGGTCAATTCCGCCTTCGGAATCCTAGTTGTTCCCAAGAGATGTTCTATTAGAATCGACAAAGATGAAACGCCAAAAATGTCCAACCCGTCGATAAGAGCCGCCTCTTTGACATTTTCTGTTGGCACATAAAATTCCTTGAAATTTTTCTGCTTAGCAAATCTGGCAATGGGTAAAATACCGCGCACTGGGCGAACTTTTCCATCCAAAGACAATTCTCCCAGAAATAACCTGTTTTCATGATTGAAAGAGATATCTTTATTGGCCATGAGGTACGAGAGAGCAATAGCCAAATCAAATGATGTGCCCTCTTTCTTTTGATCCGCGGGCGCAAGAGATACTATGACTTTGTGATTTTTGGATTTAGGTGATTCAAACCCAGAATTTTTGATAGCGGCGCTTACTCTGTCACGAGCTTCTTCGACCGCCTTGTCCGGTAAACCTACTATTGTAAAAGCATTTAGACCTCGCGAAATGTCTGTTTCGACCGAAACGGGTATGACGGAAAGAAGATTGGTTTGCGCGCTGTAAACTTTGGAAAAACTCATCCCATTACTTCATGTGCTTGCGGCAGGTGCTAGCTGACGGATTGGCCTCAAGTCGGTCTTCATCTATTTCTGCCTCGCAAACTTGACAGAGGCCATATGTGCCGCGATCGATTTTGTCCAAAGCGCTTTTGATATCTTGATAACGAGTTTCTAAAGTGTCGACTATTGCCAGATTATCCTCATATTCCTCAACGCTGTCGGCGACAACATTTTCATCCGCTTGCGACGCATCCTTATCAGCTGGGGTAGCTTCCCAGTCTGAGAGATTATCAGGGTTTCTTCTCCCGACTTTCTCAAGCTCCTCTTCTAAAAGTTTTTCTTCCGCTTTTAATTTCTCTTTGAAGTGTTTGTAGTCCATGGTCATTCGTTAATGTTACCAGATCGAAGATTAACGTGAAAGTTTCTCTCGCGTCAGTCTATCGATGAGCACTCTCAAGGTCTCGATGCTATCAGTAATAATAAGCTTGTTATCGAAGAATGAATAAAGTAAAACAGTTTGATTGCCGGATATAAGTATTCGGACATCTTTATTTTTATCCACTAGGTCTGTAAAAACAGATTCCGTCGGAAGATTTCTGGAAAGCTCCGATGTAGCAAACAAGAGACCGAGATCCTGATTTAAGTCTTTTTCCCACGTGAGCATACCGGCAAACGCGTTTTCGAAAGAATTGATTTGGATGATCAAGAATACCCTTTCTCCAAAGGCACCAAGCATGAATGGGGGATCGAACGCTCTCACAAGATTGCCGGGTGCGCGAATTTCAAGTTTTTCCATAAACTCACTTATAGGAAAAGAATAATCCGGTTCCTGCGCACCCTCTCTTGTAAGAGTGAACTGTCTGATTTGATTTGGTGCTCCACCTGGCACAATGCCAGACACGGCTTTGATAATAAACTCGCGAGAAATGGTGGTGAGATTAAGATTAACCTCGGAATCTATGGCCACAAACCTATTTATCGGCGCAGTCGCGATTGGCATGGCGGTTCTTTCTACAAATTCGTTATAGCCATACCATGCTCCTGCTAAGCCAAAAATAAAAAACAAAAGACTTCCCGCAAGCAAATAAAACGATTCCATTTTATTTCCGGAATTCTCCGTCGCGGTATTATTGGACGGATGTTTTAAATGTTCTGCTCGTTGAATGGAAACAAGCGACTCGCGTTCACGTTGCAGTGCTTCGGTTACATCTCCCTGAAAGGTCCGAATTTGTTTTAAAGGAGTTTCTTCAGAATCCATTATCCTATCTTAACTTACTTGTGGTGAACTAGTCGAATTATTTGGAGTTTCCATCGCGAGTTTTTGAGCTACCCGAGCTCAAGAGATATTTTCTGGGGTTTCGATCCAGGTCGAGAAAGTCGTCGACCGCCTCAATTAGGCGTGCCGAAGCTGATTTGCCGAAGGCGACCATTTCTACTTGGCAGCCGTGAGTGTTTTGCAAATAATCTACCAGAGGCACATAATCACCATCGCCGGAGAGAAGAATAATGCTGTCAAGTTTGGGAGCCATAATGACCGCGTCTATGGCAAGTCCGACATCCCAGTCTGCTTTCTTGGCCCCGCCTAGAAAGATTTGCAATGGTTTAGAGCGTATTTCAATGCCGGCCTTGCCCAGCGCGTCGAAGAAAGCATTTTCTTCACCCGATTCGGTTGTAACCACATAGGCCAACGCGCGAATGAGAACACGTCCATCAAGAGCGTCTTTTATAATTGCGCCAAAATTCGCCTTGGCGTGATGGAGATTTTTAGCGCTATGATAAATATTTTGCGTGTCTATAAAAATGCCGACCCGCTGGGCTTTATGTTTTATTACTGTCATTAAATTTTCTAATC
>JBBTYJ010000002.1:0-4875 GCA_038061835.1 Patescibacteria group bacterium
GGGTAGCGGAAGCTGCTCGTGGAGTAATTCAATTTGAAATCGTTGTCTCGAATAGGGACAGCTTATAGTGTTGATATCTTGATGCAATATCGAGATGGACAAAACCACGGTCTCTAAAGTGGTAGCGAGTATCCTACTTCGCTAAAGCTACGCAGGACGCTCAATTCGATAAATCGAATTGGCGAACGGAACAAAATAGAGAACGATATCAAAAACCCCGCCAATATGGCGGGGTTTTTGGCGTATCTTGACTTTTTGGGTAATAGTGTGATAGAATTATGAGCAGAACAAACAACAGAGAGGAGATAATTGTGAGAGAAAAAAAAGATGTTAAAAACGCGGCCCTTGGGGTGGTCACCTTTCTAGGAATGATGTATGCGTTAATAGGGGCGTGGTCCATGGTGTTAATCGCCATGGGCGAAGACATACCATACATCGCGTTCTGGCACGAGCCGTGGAGGCTCGTGTTAAAGTTTCTGATCTCTTAGATTATATCTAGGAGATAAGCGATTAGGTATGGTCTTAGTGACCGTTCCTAATCGCTTTTTTATTTGTTTAAGAGACGTGTCTCTGGTATAGTTTTTCTGCATTTAGCATCTGCGCGCATAGCTCAGTTGGTAGAGCATTCGACTGATACTCGAAAGGTCCTAGGTTCGACCCCTAGTGCGCGCACCTATGAAAAATATTAAAATTGGATTTATAGGGCAAGGTTATGTTGGTAAAAATTATGCCGATGATATTGAGTCAAGAGGATTTCAAGTTGTTCGCTACTCCAAAGAAAAGCCGTATATCAACAATAAAGATGCGATAAAAAGTTGTGACGTAGTTTTTATCGCGGTCCCTACCCCGACCACTTCCGCTGGATTTGATGATTCTATTGTTAGAGAGGCCGTATCGCTGGTTGGGGAAAATAAGATTGCAGTCATAAAATCCACGATCGTACCGGGAACTACAGAGTCTATCCAGAAAGATAATCCGAAGATATTCGTTCTCTGTTCGCCAGAATTTTTAACCGAAAGTACTGCTGTCTATGATGCGAAAAATCCGAGTCTAAACATTATTGGTGTGCCGATTCAAGATGAAGTATTTCAAAACAAGGCTAAAATTGTATTAGGTCTATTGTCCAAATCTCCGTATGAAAAGGTGTGCCTTGCTAAGGAAGCTGAGATTATCAAATATACACATAATAATTTAGGTTATATTAAACTCATTTTTATTAATCTGGTATATGATTTGGCAGTAAAGCTTGGGGCTGATTGGAGCGTGATCAGAGGAGCATTGGCTTCCGACCCTATGGTTGCGACTAAACTCAACTATCATCTCGACCCAGTGCATAAAAGTGGTCGTGGTGCCGGGGGAAACTGTCTGATCAAGGATTTTGAAACTTTTAAGAGACTTTACGAAAAATCTTTTCCTCATGATTCAAACGGCATCAGCCTGCTTAACTCCAATATAAAGAAGAATATTGATCTTTTACTCTCGAGTGGTAAAGATGTCGAAATTCTTGGAGGCGTGTATAATATCACCGACGACAAACAATAAATGCCGAAAAATAAAATCATCGTTGTTCTAGGTGCGCTCATAGCCCTCTTTCCTTTTCTTGGCTTTCCTCATCTTTGGGAGTCAATTTTTCAAGTTATGGCCGGGCTTTCAATCGTATTGCTTCTGGTGTGGGTAACTATAGACAAACGCCTTTCTCTCAAAGCCAAAGCTCAAAAACGCCAAATTCATAAGCGTCGAGAGGTTGAAATGGAGGTACAAAGAGAAGCTTTAAAACAACAAGCAGTTCAGGAAGAAATTTCTTAAATCATGTTTTGGCTTAAGAAAATGTTTACAACAATCGCCGTAATAAGCTTTGTCGTTCTGGTTTCATTTGTGTTGCCGCCGTCATTTTTAAGGTCTACTTATACCGCTCCAATAACTATACGAGAGCAATCTCAAGTGGCATCTGTTCACAAAACTATGTTGGTTAGTCACTTGATGACCCCTGAGCCTCTGAGGGCTATTTATATGACGGCCTGTGTGGCTAGCACCCCATCTTGGCGCGAGAATCTGAAGAAATTAATTGAAATAACCGAACTCAATGCGGTAGTAATAGATATCAAAGATTATACCGGAGTGGTTTCTTTCCCTTTTCTTTATCAAGATATCGAAGAACAAACAAACGTTTCCATTCAGAAAGGATGTGTAGTTCCCGATATGTATGAATTCGTGCAACAACTTCATGAAGCCGGAATATATGTCATTGGTCGCATCTCTGTTTTTCAAGATCCATTTTACACTAAACTTTTTCCGGAACTGGCGGTTAAAAATAAAAATGACGGGAAGATCTGGACAGATTACAAAGGGCTATCTTTTATAGATGTTGGAGCGAGGTCATATTGGGATTATATTGTCGTACTCTCAGAAAAAACTTACGAACTCGGTTTTGATGAAATTAATTATGATTATGTCCGTTATCCGTCTGACGGTAATATGCAATCTGCTTCATATATCCGGGCCACTTCGACGAGCGCAGTCGGTCTGTTGCAAACAAAAGCGGAAACGCTCAAATTTTTTTTTGAATATTTACATGATAATTTGAAACATCCTTCGACAGGCTCAGGACAAGTACCCGTACTTTCTGTTGATCTTTTTGGTATGACCACCACCGTGGAGCATGATATGAATATTGGTCAGGTACTTGAATTCGCCTTGCCCTATTTCGATTACGTCTCTCCAATGGTTTATCCTTCGCATTATCCATCTACCTGGAATGGTTTTGCTAATCCCGCCGAACATCCGTATGAGGTGGTAAAAATTGCTATGACCAAAGGACTGGAGCGCGAACGCGCTTGGAATATTTCCAACGGTTTCTTCTCCATTGATCCAAATGGCACGACTACTCCTGTTTCTAAACTGCGTCCTTGGCTCCAGGACTTTAATCTCGGTGCTACATACGGACCCGATAAAGTTCGCGCCCAAATTCAAGCAACTTATGATGTTGGATTAACTTCGTGGATGCTTTGGAGCGCCGATAACAGATATACAAAAGACGCCCTGTTATCAGAATAAATTTCTTTGCAATAAAATAATTACATAAAGTTTATTTGACGATTTTATATAATAGTGATACAATTTTGTCAGATTGATGATCTAAATTTCCTAAGGAGGTTGTTTATGGATTCTTCGTTTGGTGATCAGATCTGGCAGCGTGGGTCTGCCAAAAAAATAATGTTTGCAGCTCGCAGGTCATTTCGAAACACTATTTTTTCGGATCCAACCGCGGCCGAGGTGTCTCTAGCTAGCACTCACTATTCGCTAGTGAAGCGGTACGCGAATGGTCTATTTTGGCCGCTTGCATTGTGGCATATGTGGCGAGCTCTGGTTAGAGCTAGAATCGCAGTCGTCCGTGGTCTGAAAAGTTTCGATCAGATGGATGTAGTGACGAGAATCTTGTCTCGAGGTTGGACGCGAGATGTTAAGCGGGCTAAAAAAATACTCGAACAGGCACTCGCTTATTCCGCACCATCTGAATCATCAGAAATGCGTCCTCATACTCGAGCTCTGGTTCTCATTACCCTTGGTGATTTGGAATTTAGGGGAGAAAATGAAATCAAGGCACGACATCTTTATGATGACGCGTATAAACTCATACCTGAGATCGAGAAGGATCGTGTTAGCCTCGACCAAGACCGGCAACTAGTGCGAGTAATGAAGGCCATCGGTTTCTTTTTCTATGACCTTAGTGAGAAGGATTCACGTCTTCGCACTTGGGCCAGAGAACTCTTGGCCAAAGCCCTCAGCTTGGCCCTCGAGGTTTCTAGGGATCAAGCGGTGCATATTAGCGCCGAGTTGCAAAAACGCGAACACTCGTAATCATCTATAAGTTGGGGCCGAAGCGCACGTCGTCTATCTGACGGCCCGTGCGCTTCGGCCTTTTTGTTTTTTGTTGTACAATAATTAACAAATGTCAGATTCTAATGATGAAAAGGTAACATATTTTGCTGAGACAGATGCGCGTCACGAACGCAAACCTTTTGGTATTAAAAATGCCGATCGTTCCAAACATATATATGTTATTGGTAAGACTGGTATGGGCAAGTCTACTCTCCTTGAAAATATGGCCATACAAGATATTCAGAATGGTCATGGTCTTACTTTTATTGACCCTCACGGCGGCACAGCGGAGAAACTTCTAGAATATGTGCCGGAAGAACGCATCAAAGACGTGCTCTATTTTGCTCCTTTTGATATGGAATATCCGGTTGCCTTTAATATTATGGAAGATGTCGGAGCGGACAAGAGACATTTAGTGGTTAATGGTCTCATGTCCGTTTTTGAGAAGATTTGGGAAGATGCCTGGTCGGCGCGCATGGCCTACATCCTGCAAAATACACTCCTTGCCTTACTTGAATATCCGGGGGCAACTTTGCTCGCAGTGAACCGCATGTATACGGATAAGGAGTTTCGAAACAAGGTAGTGGCGAATGTTACTGACGTTTCAGTCAAGAGTTTCTGGATTGATGAGTATGCAAAATATACTGATAAATATACTCAAGAAGCTACACCGGCCATTCAAAACAAAATCGGTCAATTTGCCGGAAATCCATTAATCAGAAATATTATTGGCCAACCAAAATCCAGTTTTAATCTTCGTCAGATTATGGATGATAAGAAAATCATGATAGTGAACTTGTCCAAGGGTAGAGTAGGAGAGGGTAATGCGCGTCTTCTCGGTTCAATGTTTATTACCAAGTTGTATCTTGCTGCTATGTCACGCTCGGATGAGAACGCCTCTCGTCTTGCTCAACTGCCACAGTTCTATCTTTTTGTGGATGAATTTCAGTCATTTGCCGATAGATCATTTGCCGACATACTTTCTGAAGCTCGCAA
>JBBTYJ010000003.1:0-7488 GCA_038061835.1 Patescibacteria group bacterium
ACCCGGGACCTCATCCTTACCATGGATGTGCTCTACCAACTGAGCTATCTTGGCATAAAAGTTATAATACTAAACGGTGGATATCTTTACCAATTTCGTCGACGCGGGCTAGTGGACGATGTTAGAACTGTTTTTAGATACCTATACCCTGAGAAAGGAGCCAGAATACTACACCCGCAACTCCCCACATTGGAAAAGTTAACAGACTAGTATATCCATCCCCAACACTCAACCGATTATAGTACCAGAGGTGCTTGTTAAGAGTTTTGTGATAAGCAAACCCCAATGAATACTCCAATGTAAATCCTACAATCGCACTTAATGCAAAAAGATAAATTATTTTTATTCCATAAACATAACTAAGTCCGAGACATCCGATTACGGGCACTACAAGTAAAATTATATACTCACTCCAACGAAATCTTTTTATTTTATGACCGTACAAATAAGCTAAATACATACCAACAAGAGAAGTTAGCAGAAGAACAGTCGCGATTGAAATTACCATACTAAAATTATACCAGTTCAAATCCAGTAGTGGTGTGAGCTTTTGGTGGATTAAGTTAAAGAGTTTCTAAGCATTATCCTCAAAGCTTTTCTGCCTGGACTAGTCTTAAAATACTCTTCTCGTCTTTTTGCATCTGCTTTATCCTTATATGCCTCATAAAATACTAACTCCCATGGTACATACGGTTTTGTAGAAGAAACTAATTTTTTATTATGTCTTTCGAATCTACTTTTTAGATCCGTTGAATAACCAACATAGATTTGGTCGGTTTTCTTTTTACTTTTCAAAATGTAAACACAGAACATATTCAGGGCGACCAGAAGTAGATTATAAATCACTTCTGGTCAGCTTAACATTCCGGGCGACCCGAAGTAGAACAGAGTTCACTTCGGGTCAGCCCAGAACTGAACTTCGTTCTAGTTCTGGGCGCGAGTGATGGGATTTGAACCCACGACCTCTTCCGTGCACTTATCCAATATTTTCATAAAGGCGTGGACTATATCTTCACCATACCCTTTCGGGCTTAGGCGCTTTGGTATCTAGTCTCTACGGCGTCCCCTCACTCATTTTATTGTTATTAAAACAAGTATTACGAGGGTTCCCACGGTATTCGCATGCTCCAATGTTACATTGAAGTTTAGCCTTCACCGTTATCCCAAAGAGTTTCAATCTGCCGTTTCGGCAGAAAGCTGCATTGCTACAGGGAAGCGCTCTAACCAGCTGAGCTACACCCGCTTTATTTGACTCCGTACAAAACATTTACGGCCCTACGGAAAAGCTTGTACTTTCGACTTAAATACAAACTTCGACAGTTATTATGATACATTAACTTGTATAAAGCAATGCTATCATTATGACTTAACACTAGCTCAAATCCTCTTGTTTTGTTATAGATAGATCCTTTTTTTATTATTGGTCTTAATCGAGAATGAAGTTCTGATAGAAACAATTTAGATCCTGATGTAAAACGAGTGGAAAAAATCCATCTCTCTTTCTCTCTATCTTTTACCTTATGTTTTCTAAAATACACACAGCCATCACCGTCAAAATATCCACGAACAAAATCACCTAAAAATAGGTCGGGTATAGAAGGAAATTTAATAGTTTTACTTTTGTTAGGTACAAATTCAAGATTAATTAAATCGTCAAACATCTCCTTGCTCCCGATTTGCAATCTATAACCTATTTTCCATTTATTATTTCCACGATCACGTACAGATATCTTATGATTTGATTTTAGTACCCTCCTTATTTTTAATAAAATCTCCTTATCAGTTACATGAAACTCAATAAAATGAGCTTTGCGATTATTGGCAATCATGGTCCCGTCCGCAGCAAAAAATCCTAGGACATACGCCATGCTTCTAGACCATTTCTTGAAAAATCCCCTATCTACTTTCTTGTATATTGGCACTTATATATTATAGCATGTGACAGAACATTACTATAACCATCTAACACACATATTTATGACTAAAAATAAGTATATGCCGGCGAATGGAATCGGACCATTGTTTGAGGCTTATGAGTCCTCTGTTCTACCATTGAACTACGCCGGCAATTGAACAATAACTCAAATACTATATTACGAAATCTTGCTTTTCTCAAGAAAAAACCATATAATCCCGCCATAGCGGGTTGGAGGAGTAGTACCTCGACAGGCTCATAACCTGTAGACATCCGTGCAAATCGGGTACCCGCAACACTAAAGCATCTTCAATTCCTTAAACACTTTTTCAAAAAGCGCAATAGTGCGTTTCGTCTCGCGTTCAGTCAATTTAAAATCACCGCCGGAATGGACAATCGCGTTTCTTACCTTGTGTGCCTCCCACGCCTCGTCAAGAGTCACAAAATCATTTTTTTTGGCTGACTTTAGCATATCGCCGAGAGAGTCGCCAACGTAACCCTTGGTGCGCAATAGTTTCTCAAGCATGATGTCTGCTTCGATGATAGCTGACTGCCAGTCGGAAAGATTGTTAGAATTTGCATATTTAATGATATTTTTCCACTTTTCATTTTTGGGTTCTGACGCCGGATTTTCGTCCGCAACCTGATTCGGAATAGACGGATCATAAATTTTCTTTTCCTCAATATTGATGGCTCTAAGTTGCCATTCATTATAAATAATGCCGACAAAAGCCAGAGCGCTAATAATCGCCGCTACAAATTTCCACGTTGGCCAAATATGTCTAAAAAAATAACTTGTCATGCTATCCCAGATCTCACTCAAACTGCCAAACCCCAGACCCCCAACAAGATTCAACAAGGCAGTAATAATGGCGCCAATAAGCACAAGCCCCGCCAATAAAAAGAGCAGGTATTCGGTCGTTTTGATATTGCTATTGCTTCCTGATGTTGACGGTGGTTTTTTCTCTTCAGCCATACTGTTATATATCTTATTCTCCTAAAAATTCTTTACCAGCAGTAAATAAATCGTTTTCTCTACCAAGACCTGCCGTAAGTTCAATACCCAGCGGCAAATCACCAACCCATCCTGAAGGAATTGACATGGACGGCAAACCGGCGATATTGGCCGGCACGGTAAAGATATCGGCCAAATACATCGAAAGCGGATCAGTGGTCTTTTCCCCAAGTTTAAATGCGGGAGTTGGAGTGGTGGGTGTCACAATCAAATCTATTTGTTCAAATACTTTATTTAATTCATCTGTAATTAGTCTTTTCATTTTTAAAGCACTACCGTAATATTCGTCATAATATCCGGAGGAAAGCACGTAGGCGCCCAAAATAATTCGCCTGCGAACCTCTTTACCAAAGCCCTCGCCACGAGTTTTGAAATAATCTTCAATCACATCTTGACCGTCTTGATGTAAACCGTATTTTACCCCGTCAAAACGCGCCAGATTTGAGGAAGCTTCGGCAGGCATGATGATGTAGTAGGATGCTAAAGAATATTTTATATGCGGAAGTTTTATATCTTTTATTTTGTACCCGAGTGATTTAAATTTTTTTATCGCTTCTTCAAAATTGTTCTGCACATTCTCACCTACTCCTTCGCTTTTGATAAACTCTTGCGGGACACCTATAGTTTTGGAAAATTTTTTGTTCTTAGAGTAAGTTTGGTCGGTTATAGTTGTGCTATCAAGAGAATCCCGTCCTTTCAATACATCGTAAATTATTTCAGCATCAGTAACTGTTTTTGATAACGGGCCAATCTGATCAAGTGAAGAAGCCATTGCAATAAGACCGGAACGGGAAACTCTGCCATATGTTGGCTTGAGACCAACAACGCCACAAAAAGCAGCCGGTTGGCGCACCGAGCCACCTGTATCGGAACCAAGCGCAGCCAAGGCCAAATTAGCAGCTACCGCTGCTGCTGAACCACCAGAAGAACCGCCGGGCACTCTAGATAGATCGCGAGGATTTCTGGTCACGCCATGTACCGAACTTTCGGTAGAACTACCCATAGCAAATTCATCCATATTGGTACGCCCAAGGATAATCGCACCAGCATCTTTAAGTTTTTTAACTGCGGTACTATCATATGGCGCTATAAATCCCTTAAGAATTTTCGAACCAGCCGTCGCGCATTGGCCATCCATTAGAATATTGTCTTTAATCGCGATTGGAATACCAAGAAGTGGCAAGTCCAGTCCCTCTTTAATTTTCTTATCAGCATCATCCGCCTGTTGCAATACATTATTAAATATTTCTAGGAAAGCATGGGTGTCTTTATCTTTTTTTTCAATCGCATCAAGTGACGCTTGGGTCAATTGACGCGCGGAAAATTTCTTCGTCTGAAGAGCTTTTTTCGCGGTTTGAATTGTCAGTTTAGCAAGATCAATCATTAGAGAATTTTCTTCACTTTTATATAGTCCCCTTCTCTTGCGGGAGCTTGTTCTAAAATTTTTTCCGTGTATGTACCTGACTCGTGCGGATATCCATCTTCTCGCATCACATTACGTATCGGATTAGCCTCCGCTGTTATGTTTTGACCATCATTCATTACCTCTTTTACTTCTCCAACATAGCCAAGAATAGCATCGAACTCGCGAGTCAAATTCTCCGCTTCCGTGTCTCCCATCTCAATCCGCACCAACTTGGCTAACTTTAAAACTTCATCCTTATTCATGCGATTCATCCTAACATATCGGAGAATTCTTTTTCATCTAATATTTTAATACCAAGTTTTTGAGCTTTACTTAATTTTTCTCCTGGTTCTACGCCAGCCACAACATAATCCGTATTTTTGGACACCGATTCGCGAACTTCTCCGCCCAATTTGCGAATTTTTTCTTTTACCTCTTCTCTAGACATATTTCCGATGGTACCGGTAAGCACAAAGTTTTTACCGGCCAACAGTAGGTTACCATGCGACGCTCGGTGTTCGACCGGAGCAATGCGAACATGTTTTAGAAGCCGTTCAAAAAGCTTCTTGTTCTCTCTATCAGTAAACCAATCAATTATAGAACGCGCCACTATAGGACCAACTCCTTCTAATTTTTCTAACTGTTCTCTGTCCGCTTGTGCAAATTTTTCCGCAGTCTGGAAGTGCAACGCCAAGTCCCGAGCGGTCTCTTCTCCCACTTGCGGAATAGACAGGGACGCAATGAAACGCGCCAACGTCACGACGCGCGCTTTCTCTATGGCCGCCAAAAGATTATTAATGGATTTTTCCTTAAAACGCTCAAGTGTCTCCAGATCGCCTTTTTTAATCGCGAAGATGTCATTAAGGTTTGAAATAATATCAGCATCTATTAGCTGTTTGATAATTCGCGGACCTAAACCATCAATATCAAAAACCTTCCTGGACGCAAAATGTTCTAGTTTGCGTCTTTGTTGCTCGTATGAATTCTTAGCTACACAGCGATAGGCCACTTGGCCAGGAATACGCTCAATCTGTCCATTACCACCACAAAGCGGAAAATGGGTCGGGAATTTAAAAATCTTTTCTTTACCCGTTCTCATCTCTTCCATTACCCTTACCACTTCCGGAATAACATCGCCGGCTTTCTGTATCACTACCGTATCTCCTATCCGAATATCTTTACGTTTTATCTCATTTTCATTATGAAGCGTGGCTCGCGACACGGTTGAACCGGCCACTACCACTGGTCTCAATATCGCTACCGGTGTCAGTACACCGGTACGACCAATTTGGAGTGTGATATCTTCTATCACTGTCGTTACTTGTTCAGCCTGAAATTTAAACGCGATACCAAAGCGCGGTGCCTTGCCTGTATAGCCCAGGATATCTTGAAATTTTTTTTCATTTACCTTAACCACGACACCATCTATAAGATAATCCTCTTTTTCTTTACGTTCTTGCCATAGTTTCCAATATTTGATTACCTCATCAATATCTGTAAATTTTTTGAAATACAGGTTAACCTTAAAGCCAAGTTGTTGTAAAAATTTCAGTTCTTCTTCTTGAGTATCTAAGGTCAGACCTTGGGATCCCTTAAGGTCTGACCTTGGGTCCAGAGAAGCAATATCGTAGATAAATGAATCAAGTTTCCTCGCCATGGTAATAGCCGGATCAAGCTGACGAATCGAACCGGCAGCAATATTTCTAGGATTGGCAAAGGGCTCTTCGCCTCTCTTTCGCCTCTCTCGATTCAAGAAATCAAAAACACTTTTGGCCATCCAGATCTCGCCTTCAACTATGATGCTGACCGGTCTTTTAAGTTTTATGGGTATTGATCCGATGGTGTGAACATTGTTTGTCACATCCTCGCCCACACGACCGTCACCGCGCGTGGCAGCTGTTGTTAGAATTCCATTTTTATATGTTAAAACTATTTTCAGACCATCTATTTTTAACTCCGTGATATATTCCGGAGCGATTTTTATTATTCGTTTGACTCTTTCATTAAACGCGCGAATATCATTTTCATTGAAGGCGTCATTGAATGACCATTGGGGCACAGCATGTTCTACTTTCTCAAATTTTTCCAAAATCTCTCCACCTATTCGTTTTGTTGGAGAATCAGGAGTCGCTAACGACGGATACCGTGATTCTATGTCTTCAAGCTCGCGCACAAATGCGTCGTACGCTTCGTCGGAAATTTCTGGACGATCATAAGTGTGATAAAGCTTGGCATGACGCTCTATGGCGTCACGCAATTTCTTTGCTCGTTGTACTATATCCTTTGGGATTGTCGGCATCGCTATTTTTATAATATCAGCGCTTATCGAACTACTAATATGTGGCGCGTATAGCACGTTCCACACGCCGAGGATTAGATAAATCGCAAGTATTGTAACCCTTGGATTCGATGGTTGTTTTCAAAACGCCACCAACAAAAGTTTTGGTTACTGTTACGATAGTACAATACGGATCTGGGAGAAAGTTGATACGATTTATGATACTGACATTACTACCGCCCACCACCCATTGATTACCGGAATTATTAGTATCTTTGTTACAAAAAATAGTTGAGCCGGTAGAAGTAGAAAAGGCGCTAAAACCAGCAGGATTTTGGACGTCCCAGTAGAGAGCGCATTCTATGCCAGTGTCGGCGGCATAAAAGGCAAGTTGAGATTCACGACCAGACGCAGATATGAGTGATTGTCTCACAGCAAGACTGGCTATGCCTGCAGCTATCAAGAGAAGTGTCCCCATCACAATAATGGCCACAAAAAGCGTAAACCCTGATTCTTGATGCTTGATGCTTGATGTTTTCATATTATTGCTGCCACTTTAAAAGATTTTCTTTGGCCTTGAACTGCCGGTTCACCAAACCCTTAGACCAATTGACAGTAACCTGAACAGAAACCTCGTTAGCATTTATCTGTGTTAGAACAATCTCTCTCTTAAAAATAGTGGCCGGCCAAGAGGAATCATAACCAAAAAATCCAGCAGATACGTTCTGTCGAAGGATTGGACAATTTCCGGGTCCAGCATTGCATCTTTCCACAAAGACTCCTCCCGAGTCCAATGAGTCAACAATACAAGCATTCCCAAAATAGCATGGATCACTTGAATTGGAAGATATGCCGGCAAGCCAATTCTGATTTAA
>JBBTYJ010000003.1:7588-19381 GCA_038061835.1 Patescibacteria group bacterium
AATAGCATGGATCACTTGAATTGGAAGATATGCCGGCAAGCCAATTCTGATTTAATAGACCGTTCTCGTCACGAATATTTCTAATTTGTTCAAATCCTTCTTGAGCAAGATAGAAAGCAATAATCTGATCTTTTGAAAAAACATAGGATGAAATTCCCGTCTGTATTGCACTTGCTGTTCCGGTAATTGCCAAAATCAACACGGCGATGGCCACGAGACTTTCTATAATGGTAAATCCTTTATTTTTCACCCCGTTAGAAATTTTAACGGTCTGAACGCTACTAGATAACTTATATTTTGTTGAATTTCTAACGGGGTTCATAAATCAAGCACTCTCTGCGAGACTAGAGTTTGTAATGTGAAATTTGAGCGGTTTATGCCGGTGCCAGCATGACTTTGAATTTTTATAACAACCTTGGGCTGGAGAGTATCACTTGTACCAGCGCCTACTGTATAAAAAATGAGACTATCAATAACAATCTCCGGCGCTGTAACGGCAATATAGTTGCCATTGTCTATTTTCTTCTCAATAGTTTGGTTGTTTAGGCGATAAGTAATTTGGAAATTGTCATTCGAGAGGAAGCTCATGAGCTTATCCCCACTGGGACAATTTTGAGGCGTTGTGATGGTACCGGCACCGCAGTGGTAATTCTTTCCAAATCGCATTTCTTTCGAAATGCTTTCGGTGGTTAAATTAAGGTTATTAAGCACCGTTTTCAGGGATCTCGATTTACGATTGGCCTCAAATACTCCGATAATTGAACCCATAGAAATAGTCATTACAATGATAAAAATAGATACAGCAACCATTAATTCAACTAGAGTAAAGCCATTT
The DNA here is from genome assembly GCA_038061835.1 of Patescibacteria group bacterium. Taxonomy (GTDB): domain Bacteria; phylum Patescibacteriota; class Minisyncoccia; order Phycocordibacterales; family Zambryskibacteraceae; genus UBA5004. The sequence continues at coordinate 8,424 of JBBTYJ010000003.1, forward strand.
TTCATCCCGTTAGAAATTTTCATGTCTTTCACACTACCAGAAAATTTATATTTCGTTGAATTTCTAACGGGATTCATTGTACAGATATTTGACCAGTTGTATAAACAGTGACAGATCGAATAAAACCGCGCGGACTCTGAAGTCTGATCCTGGCTCCCTTATCATTTGAAGCGCCAACCTGATTGCCACCGGAGTTAAAAAATTTGATTTGGGCTTCAGTATTGGGACGAGCAAAACTAATATCTGTTCTTTGAGCCACATTGCATTGCTCTGTATTATTTGATCTTACTATGCATATTTCTTTGATAAAATTGCCACGCGTAATATTCACAGTGCTTAGACACTCCGAAATATTACATGGCCAGTTCCCATTATAAATCTTGTCTCCGTTTAGGTCCGCAAAATTGAGATAAGTAGTGTTTAATCCGGAAGAAAGATTAAAGACGATACCATAAGAAGCGTTAAATCCGCCTGATAATCCCTTCACTCCTACGCCGTAGGCCTGCGCCTGCGAAATAGTCGAGCTGATTTCATCGGCCAGATTAGTGAGTGCTGCACTATCGTTGTAAGTTGATTGATTTAAAACGACCACCGTTAAGATAATAGATATGATGCCGATAGAAACTAAAAGTTCTATTAAAGTAAACCCGTAAGAATTTTTAAAATAAAGCGACATGAAGTATATCCAGATGAAATATCAGAGAAATCCAGACACCGACGATAATGAAAGGGGCGAATGGTATCTCGCTCTTCATTGTAATCTTTTTAGTGTTTTTAAGAAAGCCTGCCTTGCCGGCAGACAGGCCTGCCTTGCCGGCAGACAGTAGGCTTAACTTATTCAGAAAGAGATAAGTTAAAGAACCAAGAGCGCCAATCCAAAAAGCAAGAACGATGGCAGAAAACCCTTGCGAAGCTCCCAACAAAAGACCGACAGAGAGACTAAGCTTGGCATCACCGAAACCCATTGCTCTTCCGCGGGAAAATAGCCAAATTGATGCAAAGAAAACAAAGAGAATGGGTCCGGTTAGCCAATCCAACATGGAGTAGGGGGTAGGAAGTAGGAAGTAGGAAGTAAGGAAAGCCAATATTACAGAAGCATAAACTAATCCATCGGGAATGATTTTGTGCTTAAAATCATAAATAGTAATAACAACGTAAATACAAAAAACCGGCAGAAAAACGTACGGAACAGTGATAAATATTAATCCGGTCCAAAATTCAATTAAAGGATATTGCCAAGAAATTTTGGCGCGACACCCTCGGCATCTAGCTTTCTGTATCAAGAAACTCACCACTGGCACAAGTTCATACCATCTGAGACATTTGTGGCAACTAGGACAATGCGAACGCCCACTTAACACTCCGTCTGTTCCCCAGCGCAAACCAACAACATTGAGAAAACTGCCAACAGCAACGCCCAAAACAAAAAGAACGACCGTAGTCATCCTTTAAGTATAACAGAATAAGTGTTCAGGAAATTATCTTATGGACAAGAAACTTGACCATCTATGAGATTGGCGAGAATTTGTTTGGACGCGCCGGTGCTATCTACACACCAAGCCTCGCCGGCGCTGGTTGATAAAAGAAGTGCTGAAACGGCATAAGCAGTACCATCGGAATGACACGAGAGTGTGGCGCTAGCCGGGTAGCTGGTCTGCATAGTGTATTGGACCATACCGGAATCAGCGTCGGTGAAGAAAGCGCTGGAACATAGGTCCGAAACCGCGCCGCCATAGTTGCTATTTGAGTCATAGTAAACCTCCGCGGAAGCGCGCAAACCTGCCAATTGAGATTTAGTCTTGGCATCATTACCTTTAGAGCGTGCGGTATTGAGAGACGCCAATACCACCGACGAAAGGATGCCTATGATAGCAATAACCACTAAAAGCTCGATCAGGGTAAAACCTTTATTTGTGTTTGACATAAATGTTAGTCAGCAGTGTCTATTAACACGCTTAACACGCTGTGCCGGCTGCTGGCGCAGCACTTGCTCTGCCCTTGGAATTACCGAAACTATCTATGCACCAATGTGTGGCCGTGCCTTCGACAACGGTTAGAAGAGCTGACATGGCGTAAGCGGTCGCGCTCATGTTACATACGAGTGTCGTACCTCCAGGATAATTGGCAGAGGTTAAATACGGATTCATTGGGTTTGTACCACCAATAGTACAGAGCCCCGTATAAGAATTATTGGTGTTATCGTAGAATATTTCAGCCGCCGCTCTGGCGCCGGAGAGTTGAGCTTTTATTTTGGCATTATTGCCTTTGTTCCGAGCCGTGTTTAACGAAGCCAACACTACGGACGAGAGAATGCCGATTATGGCAATCACAACCAGAAGTTCAATCAAGGTAAAACCGGCAGTACTTTTTTCTTTTCTAATCATATTCTTGAGAAAATTTTATCTATAAGCTTATAAATCACCCATATCAAGTGATATGCTTAGCATTATACTCTAAAGCCCCGCAGAATTGGCAATATCATATATGGGGATAAGGACGGAGGCCAAAAGCACGCCGACTCCTAGACCCAAAAGAACAATCATGACCGGTTCAATTAAGCTTACCAAGGTATCGACGGCATTGATAACTTCTCGCTGATAAAAGCGCGCCATGGTACCCAAAATAGAGCCGAGTTCGCCCGATTCTTCTCCGACCCTTATCATTTGGACCAGAATACCGGGAATTTCTTCATATTGGGAAAGTGACTGGGAAAGAGAGCTGCCTCCCTTCACCGCCAATAAACTTTCGTCAAGGATCTCTTTGTACACTTCATTGCCAACCACAGCAGCGGTCACTTCGATAGCTTTGATCATAGGTATCCCAGAAAGAACCATTGTATTCATATTGTCCGCAATAATGGAGAGATAGAGTTTCTTGTAAAGATTACCTATATAGGGTATTGACAACTTGAAATGAGCCAGTTGTGACCTACCTTCAGCCGTACGTGTATAACGCACAATGAAAAATCCAAAAACTATCAGAATAACAGGTAAAATCACACCGTAACTAACAAAGAAATCGCTTATAGAAAAAACGATCTGGGTATAAACCGGCACAGTTTGCCCGGATTCGATAATTATAAGACTGATTTTCGGAATAATAACCGTAAACATCAAGACCATGACCGCAATAAAAACCGTAATCACAAAGGCTGGATAAATTAAGGCATTTTTGGTTTTGGAAATCACTTCGTAATTACGGTCTAGATAATCAGCCAAATGATTAAATGTTTCACTTAATTTTCCGGTTTCCTCGCCAGATTTAACCATATTGACATAAAAATCGGAAAAAATGGCAGGATGTTTGGCGAGAGCTTTTGATATATTGCTACCCGCCTGAAGATCATCCGCAATTTGAGTTAGACTCTTTTTGAGAATTACGTTTTCCGCTTCTCCAGAAAGCAGAGTGAAGATTTTTAGAGCAGAAACTTGCGCTTCGAAAAGTGTGGCCATCTGCCGCGAGAGCATCACCACGTCTCTGTGCGAGACACCTGAACCAAACTTGATTTTGGATAGCCACGACTCCTTTTCCGCCGGTTCTATTTCGGAAATAATAAGTCCGCGTCTCTGTAGGGCGCCAACGGCCACGTCGAGAGAAACCGCTTCAATAGAACCGGATGTTTGTTTGCCAGAATTTTCAAGAGCTTTATAGTTGAATAGCATATGTATTAAATCATGCGCTCAAGCGTCTTTGGGTTGGCAGAAAATTGGAAGGCGTTGTTCACAGTCACCTCTCCTCTTCTGACCAAGTCGGCCAAACATCTGTTAAGATCGATCATTCCTTCTTCCGAACTAGTCTCAATAACGGTGTTAATCTCATGGGTGCGCATATCACGAATCAGATTAGCCACGGCGTTATTGTTGATTAAAAGCTCAAACGCCGGCACGAGTCCGCCGGAAATGCGCGGAATAAGACGCTGGGAAAAGATACCCAAGAGAGAACCTGCCAACTGAAGACGAATCTGAGTTTGTTGATCGGCAGGGAAAGAATCGATAATACGATCTACAGTCTGACTTGCTGTATTGGTATGCAAAGTTGAAAATACCAAATGACCGGTCTCAGCCGCCGTAACCGCCGTTGATATAGTTTCCAAATCACGCATCTCACCGATCATCAAGATATCGGTATCCTGACGAGTAACCCCTTGAAGAGCAGAGTGGAAGTCCGGCGTATCAAGCTTGACTTCACGCTGATTGATAATCGCCTTTTTAGGTTCAAAAATATACTCGATAGGATCTTCGATAGTAATAATGTGTTCAAGCCGCTCAAGATTGATGGTCTCTATCATGGTAGCCAAAGTGGTTGATTTACCCACTCCCGCCGGGCCCACAACCAGGAAAAACCCTTGTTGGCGTCTGGCAAAAGTTTCGAGGATTGGCGGTAAATTAAGCTCTTCAAAACTTTTAATTTTATTGGGTACTAGTCTCATGGCAACACTGATTTTCCCAAGCGCCAGAAAAACATTGCAACGGAAACGCATTTCCGTCCCTCCAGTAGACGAGTGACCGGCATGATGACTAAAGGCAAAATTGACTTCTTTCCGGTTTTCAAATTCAGCTCTTGTTTCAGGTGAAAGGAAAAGAGAAAGAGAAAGAAGTCCCTCCATGTCCGACCGTGAAAGTACGGACATTTTTGCCAAAGGAATAAGGAGACCAGAGACACGAATAATGGGTTGTCGACCTTCTGACAGATGCAGGTCCGAAGCACCCTCTTTTCCAACGATCTCAACCAATTCGCTGATGAGCTTATCTGACGTAGTAGACATAAGATTAATTTATAATTTTTAATTTAAAATTCTAATCGTTGACATTGGCAATCTTAAAAACTTCTTCTACCACCTCGGAAGGAATACGAGTGGCTTTGACTATGTAACCCTTTATTCCAAGTTTCTTAGCTCTTTCTATTTTCTCCGGATTACTTTCATTAGTGAGCATGATAATAGATGCGTTGGGAACGAGTTTTTCTTTGCGGATAGTTCCCAAAAGTTCCAATCCGTCAATATTCGGCATGATAATATCGAGAATAAGAATGTCCGGCTTAGCATCGCCGCGTAATTTACCAAGTGCTTCATCAGCGTCGACTGCCACATCGACAACAGCTCCCTCACGTTCAAACTTTTTTCGGTACATATCAAGTAAAAACTTATCGTCATCCACTATAAGTATCGTGCATTTTTTACTCATCCCGTTAGAAGTTATTGCTTATAAAGTTTATCATAATATAGTTTCTTGTCTTTCATAATATTTGTTACTTCTAACGGGACTCATGCTTTCATTATAGCGTATTAATTTCCTCAAAGGGAACGATTCTTTGAAAAGCCCTGAGGATTGCATCTTCTTTCATAGAAAGCATACCTTTGGCGCGTGTTACTTTATAAAGTTCTATTTCGGTCGGGTTTTTGAGAATGACTGATTCGATATCTTTGTCCATCTCCATAACTTCAATCACAGCCACACGGCCGGATGTACCATTTAGACATGTCGGTGTTTGCTCTATAGCATAGACTTCTTTACCAAAAATAAGTTGATTTTTAAACTCCGAAGGCAGATCTTCAAATTGTTTGTCAATCATCATCTTGATGGAATCTTTCACAGCCATTGGCCTGCCGCCATTGGGACAAAGTTTACGTACTAATCGCTGGGCCATAGAAAGCACAAGTGTGGGAGCTATGAGGTACGGATCAACACCCATGTCTATCAGTCGAGGAATAGCGCCCAACGCGTTGTTGGTATGGAGGGTAGAAAATACAAGATGCCCGGTCAACGCCGCTTGAATTGCCAGATGCGCCGTCTCTTTATCTCGAATTTCACCCACCATGATAATGTCGGGGTCTTGACGCAAAGTTGTGCGCAAACCGGTGGCAAATGTGTAATCTATCTCCGGATGGATTTGGGATTGCGAAACCCCGTCCATGCTGTATTCAACCGGATCTTCCAACGAAAGCACATTTTTGTGATCTCGGTCCACTTCCTTTAACATCGCATAGAGAGTGGTTGATTTACCCGAACCGGTCGGTCCTGTGATCAAAATCATTCCGTAAGGACGCTTAATCGCTTTTCTGATTAACTCTAAATTGTTCTTCGAAAAACCCATATCATCAAGAGTTCTTAAGCCTTGAGACTGATCCAGAATACGCATCTCCACTTTTTCACCATAATAGGTCGGAAAAGTGGAGACGCGTAAATCAATTTTATTGTCGCCCACTTTGGTAGAAAATCGTCCATCCTGTGGTTTGCGCTTTTCATCTAAACGCATATTTGAAAGAATTTTGATACGGGCAACCACTGCTGAATGAACCTTGAGAGGCAAAATGAGCGAAGTGTTGAGTGTGCCATCAACACGAAAACGTATCCTGACGTTATCGTGTGTCGGTTCAATGTGAATATCGGAAGCCCTACCCTCGGAGGCGTAATTCAAAATAGTTGCAACTATTTTGGTAACAGGAGCATCTTCTACAATCGTGGTATCTGATAAATTTTGCTTTTCCTCTTTTTTGTTATCTTTCGCTTCCAAGGGAGCCGCGGCAGAAAGTTCCGACTCAAGTTCGGAAAGTGCCTTGGTCACTTCACCAGAAAGACCTTTATATTTTTCCATTATCGCAGCAAAATCATTTTCACTGATGAGAAAGAGTTTGTACGGCATACCGATACGCGCAGAAATAAAGTTAAGGGCATCACGAGCTTCCAAATCATTCGGATTTATCGCGCCCACTTCCAAAACGCCGTCTTTAACACCTATAGGTACCACTCGATAGTGTTCGACCGATTCTTGAGGAATATATTCGAGAGTCTTACCGGAAATTTCTATATCTTTAAGACTTCTTGTTGGAATAACGGGAGCCGACTCCTTCCTCTTATTATGAACGGAACTAGCCATCACTTTAATCTCGGCCAATAATATTGAACGGATTTGGTCTGCCAACGGGTTGGGACGGTATGTCGGTACTGAAATCAGTTAATAAAAGGAAACCCACAGAGGAAAATATACTCTGATTGAGAGTGACCGCCTGAAGTTTTTCCCGCATAATTATAAGATCATCTCCGATACTGGAAGCCGGCACTTCTGATGGTATTGCGATCGTATTCGATTTGAAAAAGAAATTGTACAAAAACATCGCTACGATAAAGATGATGATTATTGCTAGCGTTCCTTTGTTATTTTTAAGTGTATCCATATTTATATCTAACTATTTTAACCAATACGTCTCGACTGCTACTTTATACTCATAAAGACCGGATTCATTGGCCTTAAACGAGACAGATTTAATATCCATAATACGCAAACTCTTTTCTATGTCAGGCAGTAGACGTATAAAATTAGCGTAACTTGAGACAAACTCCAAAGATACCAAGGCCTTTTTATAAACTTTGGTCTGTTCCGGTAAAACGACTAAATCTGCTCCCTCAGCTATTTCCTCTTCCACCTTAATGCTGTCGAGAGAAATACTGTAACGCGAGGCCATCGAATCAAGATCCATGGCCAACCGCACAGTGTCAATATTATCTGGCAAAACTTTATTGATACGTTCAATCTCTTCTACGGGAAGGGTTTCGTAGGCAGCGTGCAAACGATCTCTTAACTCAACTATAGCGGCCACATTTTGCAACACATTCTTATACTCACTGGAGAGAGCATGTAACATCTTTACCTCTTGATATTGACCATTAGTAAAAGTGTAAAAAAGACCGATTGATAGGATAAGCAAAACGATGGCGGTGTTATTTTTCATGTTAGTGTGATGTGGGTGTGGCAGTCTGCGACGTGCTCGTCGAGCTTGTGCTGGTGGCTACGGAACCTGTTGGTACGATAGGAGGAATACCGATTCGTTCGGCTTCCCTCAGATACAATGTCAGAGCGGGATCGAGAATCGTCTTTAAAGAGAAAATGACGTCCCCCTTCTCATTCAGACTAAGATTGGAAAAAATTGAGTTTTTAAAATACTGGCTCTTATTGAGAACATCGGCTTGGAAAGCAAGTGTGGCATATCCTCGCGCCTCACCCAATATTGAAAGCTCAAGACCCTGAGGAGTCTTTAAAAAATTAAAATCGGTAAAACGTACAGTCTTTGGAGTGGAAATTTCAAGAAATTTGAACAAGGGAGAAAGAATTAGATGTTGAGCGATTAATTCTTGAGATGAGACAATGCGATTGTCCAAACGAGTCAACTCGCTAATAACCTCCGGCTGAAGTGTCAAGCGCGCATTTTCCAAATCAGCACCCATTTGTTCGATGCTATATTTGAGATAAAACTTGTACCCAAATACTCCTAAAGCTAGGAGAACTGATACGCTGAAAACAATGAGAGACAAGAAATAAAATAAACCCCTGTCTCGCGACTTCTGTCTTATAGAAGTACCGGACATAACCGAAGTGATTGGTCCCTTAGGAATAAAAGAGGATTGAAATTTCGGATCCATTTGAATAAATTATACAATAGAAAGCAGTTTACCAGTACTCGCAAGTGTTTATAACTTGCCTGCCGGCAAGACGGACCACTAATCCTCCTCTGCCAGCTTGCGTAGAGCAAGACCGATGGCCACGGCAAATTCCGGACCAGTTTCCTTAAGAATATTCTCGAGAAAGGCCGGCGCGGAGACTTTATTAAACGGATCGGCCAATACCACATCTGTCTTAAAATTATTTTTTGCCAGATCAGCAAACCCCTTTAGAGTAGAGCCGCCTCCGACCAATACTATCTTCGAAATAGTTTTGTTGTATTTCTTTTCAAACGAGAGCAACACAGTGTTAACTTCGGCAAAAATATAATCGAGGGACAAAAGAATAACATCGGTCAAATTCTTGTTATCACCCACTACTCCCGTCTGACGCTTCATCACTTCCGCACGCTCCATGGAAAGTCCGAGAGATTTTGAAATAGTTAAAGTAATGTCTTGAGAACCACGATTGACAGTGTGAGAGAAACGAACAACTCCGCGCTCTACGACATAAAGTTTGGTTGAAGCGGCTCCCACATCCATAATCATCACCGGTCGAAGCGCTTCATCAAGCACCGCGCGCATGGTACTGAATATTTCAATTTCAAAGAAACCAACCTCTAATCCACTCTTGGCTACGATATCTTGATAACGAACAACTGTTTCGTTGTGGATGGCGACAATCAAAACATCAGTCTTGGCAAATGCCGGTGGAGTCTTGGTTCCTTGACCAACGGCAGAACGTTCTTCCACAACAAGATCTTGCAAATCTTCCTCCCGCACTTCGCTTTTGGGGATAACAGACCAATCAAGCATCACTTCGGAAATGGGAACCGGAATATATTTACGCGCTTCAAGTGGCACCATCACCGCCAGTTGTTTAAGACCGACGTCCGGCATCTCGATCACCGACATCAAGGAAGAAGCAAACGGAATAGAGATGCCGTATTTTTTGGTGGTGATATTAACCTCCTTTTCTTTCATCAAATCAATAAGCGCTTGAGCGATTTTATCCGTCGCCAGATTGACCGCCTGACCCACACCAAGACCAGCATAAGGGCCCAGGGCCAATTCTCCATACGTCTCCAAAACGGCCTGGCCGTTTTTCTTTTTTATCTGCACTATTTTAATAGCCGAGGAACCGGTATCGATGCCCAAAGCCGAGCTTTCGTCTTGACTGAACAGTTTAGAAAAGAATGCCATGTGTTTTATAATATCATAATATTCTCATGTATCTTCTATCCTATCTCAGAGAATTGTTCGTTGACTTTCTTTTTCCAAAAAGCGCAAAGATTTTGGAACTTGAGGCCCTCTCTACCGATTATTTGCTCGATGTCCTTCCGCCAGCCGAAAATTTAAAAGACAAATATACCTGGGCTCTTTTTAATTACAATCACCCTCTTGTAAAAGAAGTGGTTTGGGAGATTAAATACAAGGGCAATCCTCAAATAGCCCGAAAAATCGGAGTAATTCTGTTTGATCACATCAGACAAGAACTCCTGGATCTCGCCATCTTCGAGAAATGGGATAAATCGACATCGTCTGACCGGCGGCCGATACTCTTGCCGATGCCCATTTCAGACAAACGCAGGTTCGAACGAGGATGGAATCAGGCTGAACTTTTGGTCAAAGAAATAATGGTCCATGATCGAGATAAAATATTTAAATACTTACCAAAACAACTTGTTAAATATCGTCATACCGAAAGTCAAACTACAACGGCATCCAGAAATGAACGCCTGAAAAATATTGTCGATTCAATGAAAATTTTAAACCCGTCATCCGTGGCGGGAGCATGCGTCATCATTTTAGACGACGTAACAACTACCGGTGCCACCTTCGCCGAAGCGCGACGCGCTTTGCGCGCCGCCGGTGCGAGAAAAATTTTATGTATAGCCGTTGCGCATTAACCCCGACCGACGCAAGACTAACGAGTACGAAGAAGAGTATTGACTAGTACCACTCCTGCAATCTTGTAGTTTGCCCACTCGGGTGCCGGTACCTCGCCTTCAGGCTTAAGAGTGCCTGTGACAGCAATGGTATCTTCGGCCTTGAGATCGGAATTAGCGTCTTGGATACGGCTAATATCGAGAGCGTAATGGAGACCGTCGCGGCTTCTCACGCCAAGAGCGCAGGTATCGCTTGAAGGAGTGCCTTCTTTGAGCGGTAGACAACTGAAGTTGCCGGTAATGGTAATCATTCCGTCAATCTCATCATTCACCACTTTGTCCCAACCCTTAAATAAGAGGAGACCAAAAATAATAAAAGCGGCGAGCACGACGAGCCAAATAGCATTCTTTTTGAAAAGATTTTCGTTTCCTGAATCGTTCATATGATAAGCATTATATCAATACCTTGTTATTCGGCAAGTTATTAGAAAAAACACCATAAATATGTTATTTTTAAGTTTCTTGGAGACCTGCCCGCCGGCAGGCAGGCGTGGCTGAAATACTCAGCCACTTCCAGATTGGAGACGTGGCTGAGTGGTCGAAAGCACCTCACTGCTAACGAGGCAGGGTCTAA
>JBBTYJ010000004.1:0-15000 GCA_038061835.1 Patescibacteria group bacterium
GCCAAGGACCAAGGTCTGACCTTAAGTATTGATTCCCAAGGTCAGACCTTAAGAATCACCCACGAAATTGAAAGACTGCTGTACAGATTCCCAGAGGTGGTAGAGAGGTCGGGCAAAGAATATGCGCCACAATACATTACTACATATCTTACTGAACTTGCGGGCAGTTTTAATAATTTTTATGCGCATGAACACATTATTTCAAACGATCCGGAGTCTCCCTATCGTTTGGCTATCACAAAAGCATTTAACATCGTAATGAAAAACGGTCTGACTATACTTGGTATTCCGACTCCATTAAGGATGTAGTAGGATATAGCTCTAATGAGCGATAAATCTGAAAGAGCCAAAAAGGAAGAGAAAATACTTCAATTCTGGAAAGAAAATAAAATATTTGAGAAAAGTTTGGAGAAGGAGTCCCCGAAGGGCGAGCTTGTTTTTTACGATGGGCCGCCGTTTGCCACGGGTCTTCCTCACTATGGTCATATTTTGGCCGGGACTATTAAGGACGTTGTCCCGAGGTATAAGACAATGCAAGGTTTCCATTTGTCTCGTCGCTGGGGTTGGGATTGTCACGGTTTACCTATTGAAAATCTAATTGAGAAGGAGCTGGGACTGGAAACAAAAAAAGATATAGAGAAATTCGGCATTGCCGAATTCAATAAGCACGCCAGAGAAAGTGTCTTCCGTTTTGAAAAAGATTGGAAAGAGATTATTCCGCGAACCGGTCGCTGGGTGGATATGGAACATTCCTACAAAACAATGGATGCCAAGTACACGGAATCCGTGTGGTGGTCCTTCAAACAGCTTTATGAAAAGGGATTGGTCTATCAAGGATTCAAATCCATGCATCTATGTCCGCGTTGCGAAACCACCCTTTCAAATTTTGAGGTTAATCTAGGTTACAAGGATATTACCGACATATCGGTCTATGTGAAGTTTGAGTTGGTCGATGAACCGGGGACATATCTTCTGGCCTGGACTACAACTCCATGGACGCTTCCGGGAAATGTGGCCTTGGCTGTTAATCCAAATACTGAATACATCAAATATCGTTGGGCAGGAGATACTTTTATCGTATCAAAAAAGTTTTTTGACTCCGGTAAATATCCGAGCTCCGTTTCGGAACAAATACCAGGCCGCAACTTGGTGGGGAAAAGATATAAAACTCTTTTTGATTATTATTTAAAAGAATCGCAAGTGTATGGAGCGGAATTCGTCACTTCGGAAGATGGCACTGGTATTGTGCACATCGCCCCCGCTTTCGGCGAAGATGATTATAATCTTTCGCTCAAAGAAAAGTTACCTTTTCTTCAGCACGTTGGCACTGACGGCAAATTTAAACCGGAGACACAAGATTTCGCGGGAGAATTAGCAAAACCAAAAGATAATCATCAGGCTACCGATATCAAAATAATCAAATATCTTGCGGGTAAAAATGCTCTTTTCGCCAAAGAAAAAATTGTTCATAGTTATCCGCATTGCTGGCGCTGTGATACACCGCTTCTGAACTATGCGTCTTCCTCCTGGTTTGTCAAAGTGACCAAGCTTAAAAATAAATTAGTCCAAAATAATAAGAATGTTAAATGGGTACCGAGAGACATTCGCGATGGTCGTTTCGGCAAATGGCTTGAAGGAGCAAGGGATTGGGCGATCTCCCGCTCGCGTTTCTGGGGCACGCCTCTGCCCGTTTGGCGGAATGCGGATGGTTCCAAAAGTTTAGTGGTGGATTCTATAGAAATACTCAAGAAATATATCAAGAAATCGGGCAATAAGTATTTCATAATGCGCCATGGTGAGTCAGATAATTTAGTAAAAGGAGTTCCGGATATGACGGGTGACCCAAATAATCATTTGACTGAAAAAGGTACAGAAGAAGTGAGGGGCATGATAAAAGAATTAAAAAAAATAGATTTAATTATTTCTTCACCATTTCAACGTACTCATGAGAGTGCGGAGATTGTAAAAAAGGAATTAGGATTACCAGATGGGGCTCTCCAAATTGAACCACGGCTGCATGAGATGGAGGAAGATGAGAACGTCCCAACTCTTCGCTGTCGTATGGGCGAAGTTCTATTTGATATAGATCATAAGCATAAAGATAAAACGATTCTCTTGGTTTCTCACGGAATGCCATTATGGGTATTGCAAAGAGTAGCAGAGGGAAAACAAAGTGATGATTTCAAACCAGGAGAACAACTCAAGCCTGCAGAAGTAGTCTCTATTTCCTTTGTTCCATACCCACACAATGAGAATTATGAATTAGACCTGCACCGCCCATATATAGATGAAGTTGTTTTGGAGAAAAGTGGCGAAGAATACCGAAGAGTTCCTGAAATTTTTGATACTTGGTATGATTCCGGTTCGGTGCCGTTTGCTTCGCGCGGGACAAGAGATTATTTGCCGGCTGATTTTATTGCCGAAGGCTTGGATCAGACACGCGGTTGGTTTTATACCATGATCGTGCTTAGTACCGCGCTTTTTAATAAATCACCATATCGACAAGTTATAGTGAATGGACTAATTTTAGCCGAGGATGGTAAAAAGATGTCCAAGCGGCTGAAAAATTATCCCGAACTCACTTATGTTTTGGATAAATATGGCGCTGATGCCCTACGGTATTATTTGATGTCTTCTCCTGCCGTTCGCGCTGAAGATCTGGCCTTTTCGGAAAAAAGTTTGGATGAAATTGCCAAGAAAAATCTCACACGACTGGAAAATGTTGTGAGCTTCTATGAGTTGTATGCGGAGGGGCCATATGGCAAGCGTGTTTCAAAAAATGTTCTGGATAGTTGGATTGACGCTCGTCTAACTCAATTGATTGCAGATGTGACAGAAGGTTTGGATAAATATGAACTTGATAGAGCGAGTCGGCCCATCGCTGATTTTATAGACGATTTGTCTACATGGTATCTGCGCCGTTCGCGAAATAGGCCCGACGCCTTACCAAAATTACGAGAGATTTTGCTAACTTTGGCTAAAATTCTTGCGCCATTCATGCCATTTATTGCGGAAGATATCTATCTCAAATTAAGAGGTGAAAATGATCCAGAAAGCGTGCATCTATGCGGTTGGCCAGCGATTAAAAGGCCGTCATTCTCATTGTTCAGGTCATCCACTACAATAATTCTAAAAAATATGGAAGAGACCAGACATCTGGTATCTCTTGCGTTGGAAGCTCGAGCAAAAGCTAATATCAAAGTTCGTCAACCGTTAAGTGAATTAAAAATAAAAAACACAAAATTAAGTGAAGAATTTCTGACGTTAATTCGGGAAGAACTGAATGTGAAACGTGTCACTGCGGACGCAACTCTTGTGTCAGAGGCGGAACTTGATACCAGTCTTACAGACGCACTTATTGAGGAAGGGAAGGTGCGTGATGCGATTCGCGCGATTCAAGATATCAGAAAAGAAAAAGGTCTAACTCCGAAAGAGAAGATGTCTTATCTTGTGCCAGAACAGGATCAAGAGCTTTTTGCCAGACATGCCGGTGAAATTAAAAAGGCAACAAATATAGAATTCTAAGTGTCTTATCATATTTATACAACCAAAGGAATTGTACTATCCAAAAGACCGGTGCGAGAGGCCGACAGAATTTATACCATTATGACTCGCGATCTCGGTTTGGTGCACGCTACCGCTATTGGAGTGCGCAAAGAAGCCTCAAAGCTTCGAGGAAATATTGAACCCTTTTCGCTCTCTGTCGTGTCGTTTGTAAAAGGCAAAGATCACTGGAGACTCACTTCGGCGGAATTGATTTTGAATATTCCTTCAACACCCACTATCGCTGGGCCTTTAGCTTTAATTGAAAAGCTTGTTCAAGGCGAAGTGCCTAATCCAGAACTCTTTGACGCTGTGGAAAAAAAAGTTTTGTCCCTTGGACCCTACGATGAAGTGTTTGAAATACATCTAGTCTCACAAATTCTTTTTCATCTAGGATATTTGAAAAAATCCGACTTAAATCTTGACCTGTCTGTACAGGAAGGCAAAAAATACTTAATCAACGCTATCAATAACGGGCTTCAAAATACTCATTTGACATAGATACTGTTTAGGTGTACAATTCTTACAGAATTTTCCAAGTACAAAAACTAACAAAAAGGGCTCATGAGCCCGGAAAGGAAGTAGACATGTCTACTTTTTCGATCGGACAGATGAACCAGTTAGGCGATGCTCTCGAGGCGGCGGATTACACCGCGGCCGATATCACGCGACTTGGCCAGTCTGGTAACAACCTAATTAACATTCGCGGTGTGTTTCGTGGTACACACGAGATTCACCTGGTCGATCACATCATCGATCTCTCGGTTCCATGCAAGTTGCCGTTCAACAACGCGGAGCGCGTGAGTCCGGCAAAGACGGGCATCGTGAAGCTCGAAAAGTGCGATGACGATCTCTACATCGATGGCGTGAAGCTCGCTCTGTTTCTCTCCGAGAGCCAGAAGAGCGGCAAGAATATTGGCGGTCATGATCTCCGCAAGGAACTCGAGGCGCGTGGAGACAACGTCGGTGGTAGCATCTTCGATTATCTCGTGGTGCACCCGGGACTCTGGCCCGAGAGCTGGAAGAAGGATGCCCAAGGCATCACGATCCATGTGTTCTTCTGGGGTGACATCTTCCGCCGCTCGCATGGCTACCTCTGCGTCCGGTGTGGTTACTGGCGCGAGGGTAGGGTCGTGTCGTACTTCCGCCGGCTCGGCTACGGCTGGGGCAGCTACTGCCCGTCTGCGTCTCTCGCAAGTTAGATACTCTGGACTTAGGGTACATGGATCTTCTAGATCCTTTGAGTCTAGTCCTTGGGCCCAGCGTGAAATATCGCTGGGCCTTTCGTTTTGATATAAACTAGATAATGGTAGTAGACGAATTTGTCGGAGATTAAGGTTTCTGACGGCCGACTTCGGTATCCATGCATCATAGAGTATCTGTGTTCACAGATACAGGTAGAGTAGTGTACGCAGAACTTCAAAAAATGGTGATTTTGTGATTCCTTCATCAAATAAAGTTATCTTGGCGGATAACATACGATATATCGTATGTTATTTAAATAATAAGTTAAAACTTTCACTAAACCAGTCCATGGAATCACAGGCCTCATATCTTGGACTATTGGGGTATGGGAATACTTACAAGATGAGATTAATGCCAAAATTCACTACCGGATGTTATAATAATCAAACTTTATGGATGAACAAAACAAGGGGAGGATCAATAGACTCAATGATAAACTTTATTCGCGTACCCGCTATCGAGATCCGCTCGATAAGCGTAGTTCGGTTAAAGAACTAGATCCATCGGCCGGTGGAGTCGATATTAAAGAGAAGTGGCAAACTCCAGCGCTTGACGAGATGCTTAAGTACGAGCGCGTACCTCCCAAGATAGGTCTCTTCATGAAGAAGATTTTTATTTTTGCCCTGCTCTTTTTTGCGATAGCGATCGGAATTAGCGCTTTTATCTTTATGGGAGGTGCGAATTTTATTTCTTCCAAAAATGTAAATATCGATGTGCTTGGTCCAACAATGGTATCGGCTGGAGATGTTTTAGAACTTGGCATCACTATTTCAAATAAAAATAACGCCGACCTCGAATTTGCCAATTTGTCGATACAATATCCACAAGGCAGTCGCAATCCCGATAATACTGTCGAATCTTTAACATATACCAAAGACAACATGGGTGTCATTGGGGCCGGTACGGAAACTGCTCACAATGTGCGCGTAGTTCTTCTCGGTTCTACTGGAGAAATTAAGGAGATTAAACTTTCGGTCGAATATAAGGTTAGGGATTCGAATGCTACTTTTTATAAAGACAAGATATTTGAAGTGGTTATAGGAAATTCGCCAATTGTGCTTACAGTAGAGAACCCTCAATCGGTTATTTCCGGAGAACCATTCACTACTAATATCTCTATTGTTCTAAATACTACGGAAGTTTTGAAAAATGTCATCTTGAAGGCCGAATATCCTCACGGATACAGCGCGATTGATTCGTCTCAAGAACCAGTTGGCGACGACAATGTTTGGGCATTGGGAGATTTGATTCCAGGGAGTAAAAAAACTATTTCTATCCGCGGACAACTTGTGGGTGAAGACAAGGAAGAAAGAACTTTCAGGTTTTATATCGGTGTTTCAGATTCACTTAATGCGGATAATAATTTAAAAATCGTGATTGTTTCCTTATTGAATACGGTTGCCATAAATCGGCCCTCCATCGGACTGAGCGTTTCATTTAATGGAGAAGATGTTCCTGTTTATATCGCTCCTGCGGCTCGTACAGTTCGCGCCTCTATCAGATTCATGAACAATCTTCCGGATAAATTACTCAATCCGCACCTCGAGATTACTCTTTCTGGTTCGGCTCTGGATAAACTTTCTGTTCGGCCCGAAAGCGGTGGCGTATATAATTCTGGTAATTCAAAGGTGGTTTGGGATCCGAAGAATAATCTTGGTTTATCGGAACTTGCTCCTGGTGAAAATGGGCGGGTTAATTTGGATTTCTCTTCCTTGCCAGGATCATCTCTGCCACGAGGTAATAACAATATTACGCTAAGTTTCTTAATGACAGGAGTGCCGGTCAATACTGTGGGACAAGGCACTATCTTGGCGAAAGATACTCGAACAGTGAAGATCTCGTCACAAGTTAATTTTTCTGCGAAAGCACTTCGATCATTAGGACCATTTTCCAATAGCGGACCTATACCGCCGACGGTGGGGGAAAGCACCACTTATTCTATTATTTTTAGTGTCGGTAATACTCGCGGAGACTTAGTAGATGCGAAAGTGACTGCTAATCTGGGCCAGGGTGTAAGTTGGTTGGGCGCTTCGAGTTTTACAAGCGAAGATATTTCTTACGATTCATCATCAAATACTATTGCTTGGAATTTGGGCACACTTCTTTCCGATACGGGCTTTTCTTCTGCGCCAAGAGAACTGGCTTTCCAAATATCTCTTACTCCACTTCTTGGTCAAATTGGCACAGCGCCAAATTTGATCACCCACGTCGTTTTCTCCGGTCGAGATACGGTAACCAGCGAAATGGTAACTGTTGATGGACTCTCTCCCTCTACTCGTTTGACGAGTGATCCGGTATTTATTCAAGGAGATGATATAGTGGCTAAGCCCAAACAACAGCAATGAACAAAGAACTGGGAAAAATGGAGAAAATAGTTTCATTTTGTAAAAGGCGAGGATTAATCTATCCGAGTTCCGAGATCTACGGCGGATTCGCCGGATTCTGGGATTACGGCCCGCTTGGCGTTGAGCTTCGTCATAATATCAAACAACATTTCTGGAAAAAGTTTGTTGCGGGTAAAAATGAAATCTATCCTATTAGCACTAGTATTGTAATGAGTCCAAAAGTCTGGGAAGCCTCTGGGCACATATCGGGTTTTGCCGATCCGACCGATGATGGCAAACAGTTTAATGTTATGTTCAAAACATCTATTGGAGCCGGGGAGGAGGCGACAATTTCCTATCTTCGTCCAGAGACGGCGCAAGGAATGTTTACTAATTTTAAAAACATTATTGATTCATTTCATCCCAAATTACCTTTTGGTCTAGCGCAAATTGGCAAAGCCTTTAGGAATGAGATTTCTCCCAGAGATTTTCTTTTCCGATCGCGAGAATTTGAGCAGATGGAGATCGAATATTTTGTCAGAGAAAATGATTGGGAAGACGTTTTTGAGTCTTGGAGGAAAGAAATGCATGAGTGGATAAAAGAAATCGGGTTGCCTAAAGAATCTATCCATGAACTCGAAGTATCAAAAGAAGGTCGAGCTCACTATTCTAAACGCACTATCGATTTTGAATTCGATTTTCCTTTTGGACGGAAAGAACTCTACGGTTTAGCGTATCGTACTGATTTTGATCTGCGGAATCATAGCGTCGCTTCCGGTATTAATCTAGAGTATTTTGATGAAGACTCGGGAGAGAGATTTACTCCGCATTGCATTGAACCAACATTTGGCGTGGATCGCACAGTGCTTGCCATCCTTGTCTCTGCTTATACAGAAGATGAGTTGGGTGGGGAACCGAGAACTTATCTGAAACTTGCTAAACATCTCGCGCCTGTTCGTGCCGCTGTGTTTCCGCTGTTGAAAAATAAGCCCGAATTGGTTTCTAGAGCTCGAGAGGTTTACTTAATACTTCAAAAAGAGATTCCGAATATCCAATTTGACGACAATGGCAACATAGGCAAACGTTATAGAAGGCAAGATGAAATAGGCACACCTTTTTGCATTACCATAGACTTTGACACTCTTGAAGATGACACCGTAACTATTCGCGACAGAGATACCGGTGAGCAGAAACGAATTGTCATTACCGATTTGAAAGAAGCAATTATTTAAGGTATTCTGTTTTTCTAATGAATTTTAAAAAGAAGACACTCGCCGATGGTTTGAGAGTTATCACTGTGCCCGTTAAGGATAATCCAGCAGTAATGGTTTTGGTAATGGTTGAAACTGGTTCAAATTATGAAACCAAAGCTGAAAATGGCTTGTCGCATTTCCTGGAACATATGTGTTTTAAGGGTACGACAAATAGACCAAAAGTTACTGATATAGCCAAGGAGTTAGATAATCTTGGTGCACAAAATAATGCTTTCACTTCTAATGAATTTACCGGCTACTATGCTAAGGCGGCCAAGAAACATTTCTCTAAATTGTTTGAAATTGTTTCTGACCTCTACCTTAACCCCACATTGCCAGAGAATGATATAGAGAAAGAAAGAGGGGTGATTCTGGAAGAGATTAATATGTATGAGGATTTGCCGCAAAGAAAAGTCGGGTATGTTCTAGCAGAACTCATGTATGGTGATACCCCGGCAGGCAGAAGCACTCTCGGTCCCAGAGAAAATATAAAAAAATTTCGTCGTCAAGATTTTGTTAAGTATAGAAATAAACACTATGTGGCTTCTAAAACTACAGTTATCGTAGCAGGGGATGTCAGTGAGCAAACTGTACTCCAAGAAGTAAAAAAACATTTTCAAAATATTTCAAAAGATAGAAAACTTCCCAAACCGGCGGTCAAAGAAAGGCAAATATCACCGGGACTTCTCGTTCAGAAAAAGAAAACTGACCAAACTCATATGATAATGGCTTTTCGCGCTTATAGTGCTAAAGATAAAAGGATTCCCTCTGTGATCTTGTTAGCCGAAATTTTGGGTCAGGGAATGTCGTCGCGTTTGTTTAATAAATTACGTGACGAGATGGGCGCTTGTTACTATGTTAGAGCTGAACATGATGGAGGCACAGATCACGGCGTTTTGGCTATTGCGGTCGGCGTGAATGTTTCGCGTACCGAAGAAGTTGTAAAGGTTATTTTGGAAGAATGTAGAACACTTTCTCGAGTCCTTGTCTCAGATGAAGAGTTACACAAAGCTAAAGAACATTATATTGGTCATCTTTATCTAAATCTTGAAACTACAGATACAATGGCAGAATTTTACGCCAATCAGGAAATTACTACTGGCAGACCCAAAATACCTCAAGAACTCGAAAAAGTTATCAGAAAAGTTAGTGCCAAAGATATTATAAAAGTAGCCAAAGATATATTTAGAGACAATAAACTTAATCTAGCGATTGTCGGTGATGGTGTCAATGGACGGGCAGTCAAAAAGGTTCTTTCTTTCAAATAGTGTTAATATAATTCTATGAAAGATAATACGCAAAAATGGGAGATCACTATGGGTAGCTGGGTCAAGGGCGCGATTGTGGTGGCCATAGCTTACGCGTTATACCAGGTCGCCGATCTCATTTTGGTAATCATCGTCTCCGTTGTCATTGCTTCTGCGATAGAGCCCGCAATAGTTGCAGCAAAGAGACATGGTGTCCCGCGTTTGCCCGCAGTTCTTCTGGTTTATTTGTTTTCGGCCTTGGTGTTTGCCGTTCTTTTCTATTTCTTGCTTCTTCCTTTGGTCGGCGAGATATCAAGCTTCATCAGAACACTGACGATTTATTCAAATTCAGTGACGAGTGGCGGAATTCTTTCTGAAATGTTTAGAACCCAGAACTTGTTTGGCGGCTTTGATACGCCCCTTTTGATTAGAGAATTGAGTACTCGCTTGAATGTTTTATCGGATTTTCTTTCTCAAGGGGTATTTTCCAGCGCTTCTTTAATTTTCGGCGGAGTATTGAATTTTGTTCTTATTTTAGTTCTCTCTTTCTATTTTGTGGCGCAAGAAGATGGTATCAGTAAGTTTCTCAAAATTATTACGCCAATTCAACATGAGCAATATGTTATCGGGTTATGGCGACGTTCTCAACACAAGATCGGTCTTTGGATGCAGGGCCAACTTTTATCTTCGGCTCTTATGGCCCTGCTCGTTTATATTTCGCTTCTAATTATAGGCGTGCCTCATGCGATGCTTCTGGCTGTTTTGGCGGGAGTTTTTGAACTGATTCCGCTTGTTGGCGCGACTCTCGCAGCCATCCCCACTCTATTTATAGCGTATACGTGGGGCGGCATGACCATTACCTTCGTTGTGGCCGCTCTCTATATTTTGATTCAGCAGCTTGAGGGGCACGTGATTTATCCTCTGGTTGTCAAGAGAATGATTGGTATCCCGCCGATAATTTCCATTGTTGCTTTGGTTGCCGGTGGTGTGTTAGCTGGTTTTCTGGGGGTACTTATCTCCGTGCCGGTAGCCGCAGCTTTGATGGAATTACTTTCTGATTTTGAGGAACGCAAGATTGTCAAAATGTCTGGCACGGAGCGCGCGTCCTAATATCTTTATGTCGGAAAAGAAAAGTTTCTACATCACTACGACGTTACCGTATGTCAACGCAGAGCCACATATTGGATTTGCATATGAATTAATTGTAGCTGATGTTGTTGTAAGGTATCGAGAATCTTTAGGGGAAGAAGTATTTTTTAATACAGGCACAGACGAGCATGGTCAAAAGATTTTTAATGCCGCTGAAAAAGCCGGAGAAAATGTCGAATCTTATGTAGAGCACTATGCTCAGGAATTTAAAAAGCTCAAAGAACTTCTATGTTTATCTGATAGTCTCAATTTTATTCGTACTACCGATGAGCGTCATATAAAAGCGGCGCAAAAATTGTGGCAAAGGTGCAAGAAAGATATTTACGAAAAAGAATTTGAGGGGTTATATTGCGTGGGTTGCGAAAGATTTTTGGTACAGAGAGATATGGCGGATGACAAGTGTGTTATACATCATACGAAACCGCAGTTACTTAAAGAGAAAAACTGGTTCTTTAAATTTAGCAAATATGAAAAGGATTTATTGAAATATCTGGAAAATCCAGATGTTATTACACCAGATTGGCGTAGAAAAGAGGCCGTCAATTTTGTCAAAGAAGGTCTTGAAGATTTCAGCATTTCGAGAGAAAAAGGCCGACTTTCCTGGGGAGTGCCTGTGCCTGGGGATGAAACGCAGGTCATGTATGTGTGGTTTGACGCGCTTACTAGTTATATATCTACGCTTGGTTGGCCGGACAATGAGGAAGGGAATTTCAAAAAATTCTGGGAAAATGGGTACACTTTGCAACTTGCCGGGAAAGATCAAATCAGATTTCAGTCTTTAATGTGGCAGGCCATGCTCATGTCTGCCGGTATCAAAAAGACTGACCAAATTTTCTATCATGGATTTATCAATTCCGGCGGACAGAAGATGAGTAAGTCTTTGGGTAATGTCATCAGTCCATATGAACTAGAAAAAAAATATGGCACTGATGCTACACGTTATTTATTACTTCGTCATGTACACCCAACGGAAGATACCGATGTAACTCGGGAAAGATTAGATGAATGGTATAACTCGGGACTTGCAAATGGTCTTGGCAATTTAGTCTCAAGAATACTAACAATGGCCGAGAAGTACGCAGTCAGTACTGTGGACACTATCGAATCTGGGGCACTGCTGCCTAAAAGTCACTATATTGATAACTTCAATTTTAATGAATATATGGAACATATATGGAAATTGATCCAGGCGGCAGATAAAGAAATTCAGGAAAAAGAACCATACAAAAAGTATAAAACTGATCCACATATAGCAACAAAAATAGTTTCTGAGCTCTGCACGCATCTTTACGAGATTGCTCTTTGGCTAGGGCCGATAATGCCGGATACTTCAGAAAAAATTAAAAATTATTTGTATAATCCAAAAAAAGAAAAGCCTGAAAATCTATTTCCACGTCTCAATGCCTAAATATTTTGACATCCACTCCCATCTTGGTGATTCTGCGTATGATTCGGATAGGGAAGAAGTAATTACGCGGCTTCAGGAAACTAACACTAACACAATTGTCATCGGAACCGATTTTGAATCGTCAAAAAAGGCGGTGGATTTGGCCGACAAATATGAGGAAATCTATGCTTGTATCGGAATACATCCGGTAGATGATCCCAATCAAATCTTTGAAAGAGAAAAATTTGAGGGATTAGTCAAATATTCAAAAGTGGTGGCGATAGGGGAATGCGGTATGGATTTCTTTCACGCCGACAAAGCCACTGATTATGAGAGACAAAGAAAACTATTCTTAAACCAGATTGAATTTGCGCTTACTCATGATAAACCCATTATGATCCATGCACGTAATGCCTACACAGAGCTTCTTGAGATTTTAGAGCCGCTCAAAAATACTTACAAAGACAAACTTCGCGGCAATGTCCATTTTTTTGCAGGTGATGTTACGATTGCCAAAAGATTTTTTGCTATAGGATTTACCATCTCTTTTACCGGCGTTATCACTTTTACTCATGACTATGATGAAGTTCTCAAGTCCGCATCACTTGATATGATTATGTCGGAAACAGATTCGCCGTATGTGACTCCGGTACCGTATCGGGGTAAACGTAACGAACCAAGTTATGTCGATAAGGTAGTAAAGAGAATCGCGGAGATTAGAGGAGAAGATGAAAGTACGGTAAGAGACACTCTTGTCAATAACGCGCTTTCTATGATAGGCTAGTTCAACTTATGGTTAATTCAGAAAGTGAATCGGGAGAACTGGTCGTCTACGAGCTGGGATTTTTGATTTTGCCGAGCATTCCGGAGAACAAACTCTCCAATGTTACGGATGCTATCAGAAAGATAATTTCTAAAGAAAGTGGCACAGAACTTGACGCAGAAGCGCCCTTCAAAGAAACTCTCGCTTATGCTATGTCAAAGACCGTCGGCGTTAGCCGCTATGTAGTTTCCGATGCCTATTTGGGTTGGATTAAGTTTGAGATTGATAGAGCGCGAATTTCAATGATTAAAACTGGAGTAGAAAAAATAGATGAAATTCTACGCTTTCTTCTAATCAAGGCCCCGCGCGAAACCACTTTTACTTTTGCTAAAGCCAAGGTCGCGGCGGTAGTAGAGGAGTCTGTTCCAAAGGAGATTGACGGGGAAATTATCCCTACAGAATCATTGGAATTGGAAAACATTGAGAAATAAAATATGGTAAAATAGTATTATGTACCTCAATCGCGCCATTATTATCGGCAATCTGACTCGTGATCCAGAGCTCAAGACTTTGCCGTCGGGTCTCTCCATAGTCTCTTTTGGGGTGGCCACCAATCGTGTGTGGAAGGATAAAAATAATCAGAAACAAGAATCAACAGATTTTCACAACATAGTGGTGTTTGGTCGACAGGCCGAGACATCCGCTCAGTATTTACGCAAGGGCGCGAACGTGTTAGTGGAAGGCAGAATACAAACCAGAAGTTGGGATGCTCCGGATGGTACCAAAAAATATCGCACGGAAATAGTTGCCGACAGAATTCAATTTGGCCCAAAGCCGACTGGAGGGGCGGCTTCTGCCGGGGTCTCGGCCGGTTCAAGCAAACAACAGGATGCGCCGCCTGTTGATGCCATAGAATATCCCGAGGATAATATTAATGTTGACGATATCCCGTTTTAGTTTGGTAGATTCACTATAAGTAATATGAGAAAACAAAATTATTTTAAAGAACATAAAATCAAATATATCGATTATAAGGATGTCGAAACTCTTAAAAAGTTTCTAACACCTCATGCTCGTATTCAATCTCGGAAGCGCTCCGGTACACCCGCTAAGTTTGAACGCGAGCTTGCCTTAGCCATTAAACGAGCTCGTTTCCTCGGTCTTCTACCATACGTGTCAAGATAACCCCGACGTAAAGTCGGGGAGCCGACTAAAACGTCGGCTTTGAGTTATAATTTAGCGATGCGTATACCGTATTCTATTCAGGGAATGTTTTTTGCTCCGGCGTTTATTGGACTCTCATTCATTTTAAAATTATTCTGTCCCGTGCCGGTTGGCGCCGGCTGTCTGACAGATCAGCTTGCTATTCCTATATTTTTACCTCTGATTTTTGTTTACAAGGTTGTCGGTAACCATTTAGTCATGTACCACGAATTTTGGTTTGTCATTCTGTACTGGAGTCTGGCCGGATTCTTGATAGGTCTTATATTCGATCTACGTAATCACCCGTCTCCGTATTGACCCGTATAATATCGCCTTCTTTGATAAACATTGGAGCTTGAATTTCAACTCCTGTTTCAAGCTTTATCGTTTTGGTCGCGCCTTGGGCCGTGTTACCTCTGGTCGCTTCATGCGCTTCAATTACTTTGAGCTCCATTTTAATTGGTAATTTGAGACCGATAATACGAGCTTGCCCTGAGGTATTCGAAGGGTCGTCAAAAAGCATCACATCGAGCAATATATTTGGTTTGAGAAATTTGGCTGATGGACCTATCAGTTCTTCTGATAGTTTGAAGCGCTTGCTTGGATCATTAATTTCCGAAAACCAATATTCCTGCCCGCCGAGTCCGGCGGGCGGGCGCCCTCCTTTGGTATATAAATATTTTATTTCCTTTTTATTGATGTCTGCTTCCTCGACCTTGTCGGATACATGGAAGGAGTGTTCAGCGATTCTTCCAGTTAAAAGATTTCTCAATTTAGCGGCATTGACCGGTTTTCGCTGTTGTTTGCGAAAGACGTGTGAATCGACCACCTCATACGGCTCGTCTTCAAAAACTATATATCGACCCTTCTTGATTTCGCTGTATTC
>JBBTYJ010000004.1:15100-29129 GCA_038061835.1 Patescibacteria group bacterium
CGAATATCTTTAAGAATTTGATCGGAGATTTTTTTGTTCTCGCGCAGGAACTGGCGAGTGGCATCGTAGCCACGACCGAGTTTCAGAGTCTCTCTGTTTGTTCCGGAGGTGGAGATATATTCATATGAATTGCCCGATTTCTTCATAATGCCGAATTTTTCGCCGAGAGCGATCAATTCGCCTTCTCGTGAAATACCCTCGTTATACATTAAATCAAACTCTGTTTGTCGAAAGGGGGCCGCTACCTTATTTTTAACCACTTTTACGCGAGTGCGCCCGCCCATAATCTCATCTCCTTTTTTAATTTGGGCAATGCGGCGAATGTCTAAACGTACCGAAGTATAAAATTTAAGCGCTTTGCCGCCCGGCGTGGTCTCTGGATTTCCAAACATCACTCCTATTTGCATGCGAATCTGATTGATAAAAATGACAATAGTTTTTGACTTGGCGACAATGGCGGTAAGTTTGCGTAAAGCCTGACTCATTAAACGCGCTTGTTTACCCACATGATATGCTCCCATATCGCCCTCTATCTCGTCTTTGGGTGTGAGCGCCGCAACGGAATCTATCACAATGACATCAAGTTTTCCGGAGCGCACCAAAGAGTCTACAATTTCCAGCGCCTGTTCTCCCGTATCCGGTTGAGAAATCAGGAGTTCTTCAATTTTTACCCCGAGACGTTTGGAGTATTCCGGATCCATAGCGTGTTCAGCATCAATAAAAGCGCAAATACCACCCAATTTCTGGGCTTCAGCGACGACATGCAAAGACAAGGTGGTTTTACCGGAAGATTCTGGTCCAAATATTTCGATAATTCGACCCCGTGGCAAACCTCCAACACCGAGCGCCGAGTCCAGACCGATTGAGCCGGTGGAAATGGCATTTACGCCAACTTTTGGCTTGTCACCAAGTTTCATGATTGAATCCTCGCCGAACTTTACTCTAATTGCGTCTAGAGTGGTATCAATATTTTTGCTTGCCCCGAGCTTTGTCGAGGGGTCTTCGGTATTTTTTGTTTTTGCCATGTTAATTATTTAGGCCTGTCTGCGCAGGCAGGACAATCCGCACGTTTTTTCTTATTTCGTGGCCGAAACGGTCTCGGGCTTTAATGGTCATTATACTTAAACCTGGAGAGACTAACAATTTTTCGCTCCACTTACCATCCTCGTCAGTAAATATCTGGCGATCATTCAAGCTAACCCATGCGATATTTTTTGATTGACCCTCAATGATAACCAGCGGATCTGCTACCACTTGTCCATCTTTGAGATTTTCGATCTGAATTTGCGGGCCATATAAAAGAGCGCGCGCCTGATATAGAAAGTAGATGACAAAGAAAATGAATAAAATAATCCCAATAGCATATCTGAGTCTGATATCAAATTTCATAAAGTGGTTTCACTCGTATTTTCTTCGTCAAGTTTCTCTCTTGCGGTTTCTGATCCGTTGTCTATAACTTCTCTGGCTTTAGCCCCAGAACCAGCGCCGATAACTCCACGTTCCTCGAGCATATCTACCAAGCGGGCGGCGCGAGCGTAACCTATACGCAGTTTACGTTGAAGAAATGAAGTTGAAGCCTTACCGGCATGAATGACAGTTTCTCTCGCTTCTTCGTAAAGTTCGTCATCGTCTCCATCATATGAATCGTCTTCTCCCAGTGTGGCCGAGAAGATAGCATTATTTGTCTGCGCGGACAAAGAATTATTTTCACTGGATATATTAATTTCGTCCTGAAGTTCATCGGTGTAGGTATCAGAAAGATATTTGGCAACGGCCTTGACCTCTTTTTCCGAAATATATGCCGATTGAATACGCAATGGTTTGGACATTTCTCCGGAGAGAAAAAGTATGTCTCCCGAACC
Organism: Patescibacteria group bacterium; assembly: GCA_038061835.1. Classification (GTDB taxonomy): domain Bacteria; phylum Patescibacteriota; class Minisyncoccia; order Phycocordibacterales; family Zambryskibacteraceae; genus UBA5004. The sequence goes on from JBBTYJ010000004.1 coordinate 16,963, forward strand.
GAGAAGTTTCTCTGCGCCGGATGTATCGAGAATAGTGCGTGAATCAATTTGTGAGGAAACCTGTAAGGCAATGCGTGCCGGAATGTTGGCTTTGATTAATCCGGTGATGATATTTACGGACGGTCTTTGAGTGGAAAGGATAAGATGAATACCGACGGCGCGACTCATTTGCGCCAAACGTACCACTGCGGCTTCGAGTTCTCGTGGATAAGACTGCATCATATCTGCCAACTCGTCTATAATAATAACGATAAAAGGCATGGGCTCTTCGTTTTTTCCCGCCTGCGTAGATAAGACATTTTGGTGATACGAATCTATGTCTCGCGTTTTATTTTTCTCAAGAATGTTGTAGCGACGTTCCATCTCTTTGGCTGCCCACTTGAGAGCTACGATTGCTTTCTTAGGGTCAGTGATCACAGGAGTTAAGAGGTGAGGAATATTGTTATACATGGTCAATTCAACGCGTTTCGGGTCTATCATTATGAACTTCAGATTTTCTGGTGGATTTCTAAACAAGAGGGAAGTAACTATGGCGTGTATGGTGACCGATTTACCCGAACCGGTGGCGCCGGCCAAAAGAAGGTGAGGCATTCTGGCTAAATTAGCAAAGTGTGAATGACCGGTGATATCTCGTCCAAGTGACACCAAGAGGGGCAGAGCGCTTCTTGAATATTGCTCGTCAGAGATTAAGGAACCAAGGCCGATAATGGATTTAAGAGTATTAGGGACCTCGACACCGACCAGAGATTTGCCGGGTATCGGTGCCTCGATACGCACTGGATGTGCGGCAAGCGCCAGTTCCAGATTATTTTGGAGCCCAATGATTTTTGAGAGTTTAACACCCTCGGCTGGTTTCATGGCGTAACGGGTGACGGATGGTCCAATTGAGATTTCGTCCATCTCCACCACAATACCGAAGTTCAGAAGAGTGCGTTTAATCAAGTTGGCATTGGCCTTGATATCGCCGACTCCCGGTTTTCCACGATCTCCCTCCAGAAGGGAAAGCGGGGGAGGGACCCATTTCTTTCCGCTTCGTCTCATTGATACCGGCACGAATGTTTCATTATCATTTTTTGTTCTTGGAACATCGGAATTAACTCGCGATGCATGATTTGCGGTTCTTTCTTCCGCTTTCTCCACTGCTTTTTCTATGGCTGCGTTCTCTGTAGGGGCCAGAGGAACAGTTTCTTGTTTCGAGAACAATTTTTTAATAAACAAGACAATGTCGAATTTAATCGAAGTATTGAATATGACCAGAACTGATACAACGACCAGTGCTATGAGTATGATTGCCGATAGATAGATATCGAATAATACCGACAATGATCGGGATAAAAATTTCCCGACAATGCCGCCTTCATTTAAGATGAGGTCGGTTAATCCCAAAGATGATAGAAAGAGAATAATTGATCCGAAGATTTGCGGCATGGCGAAGTCTCTCTCCTGTTCTCGGAGAAACGATATTGCTAATAAGAAAAAGACTATGGGTAAAAGATAATATCCGAGACCGAACAAATAAGAGAGCCAGCTATAAGTGAGTGTTCCCGCGCGTCCTGCAAAATTGAAGGCGCCAAGGAGAAAAAAGATAGAACATACTATCGAAAATACCCCCAAGATACCATTGGTGGTTTCTTTAGAAGTAAATCTAAATATTGATAAATCATTCTCTTCTTGACCGCCTTGTTTCTTCTTTCGGAGTTTTGCCATAACGATAAAAAGTTATTTCATAATAATAACACGCTAGACACACTTTTTCTTCAGGGTTTACCCCGTTAGAGATAGGTCATTAAAGATGACTGCGATTCTCTAATGGGGTTGCAAAATATGTCTCTTAATCGCATAATGGACTCGCCTGTTTTTAAAGGACAAAGGTTGCTTAGGTTAAGGGACAGGTATAAAAAGGACACAATAATAGAGCCATATGCTCGACATCATAGATAAAGACAAAAAACCAGAAAAACTTGCTTCCGCTCTGTATTTAATAACAAGTTTTTTAAACGATCAGGAACCGCTTAAATGGAAGTTGCGTTCGCTTGCCACGGATCTAGTATCTGTGGCGATGTCTCTTAAAGAAAAACAAATTGTCTCACCGGTGTTGAGAGACATTATTTTTAATATAACAGGGCTTCTTTCGGTGACAAAAAATGTTGGGTTGGTCTCCGCCGAAAATAATGATCTTATGCAAGAAGAATTTATTAAATACATTGATGCTATTGGTTACCCTAAGAATGTGTCGGATATTTTGAAATCAGAATCTCCAGCGCCGGAAATTAAGAGACTTGAGAAAGCTTCGGTCCTAAAGGACAAATCATTGAAGGAATTTGGAGCGGTGTCTGTAAAGAAGAATAGCCGTCAAAATGTTATTATCGCGCTTTTAAAACGTAAAAAAGAGATCATGATAAAGGACGTTTCTCCCCTTATTGATGGCTGTAGCGAAAAGACAATCCAGCGTGAGCTTTCGACCATGGTGCAGGCGGGTATTCTTAGCAAAATGGGAGAAAAACGCTGGAGCCGTTATAGTCTCGCCCGCCCGCAGCTTTAGCGAGGCAGGGTCTTGCTTAATGGCTTTGAGGGGTATATTATCAGAAGTAACCTTAAATCTAAGGAGTTATCCACAGTGCATTTGGTACTTGTAGTGATACCCCTTATAATATAAAGGCTTGCCGACGGACAGGGTTCGCATTTTGTTTGTTGGCAAATGTTTGTAAATTAACACCCGTGACGCAACTCAAACAAATATTAGAAATTATTGGGAAGCACTCACGCATTAGAAAATAAATTAACAAATGAATAAAATTAGAATTGCAAAAATCGCAGGAATTGCAGCAGGTGCAACTCTGGCTTTCGGTTCTTTTGTACCGATGGTAGGAGCTGTCACTATTGCTGAACTTCAGGCACAAATCGATGTGCTCTCGGCGCAGCTGGCCACTCTTCAAGGTGGTACTGCAACTACTGGCGCAACTGCTTGCGTTTTCACTCGCAGCTTGACTGAAAAATCAACCGGCGCTGATGTAACATGCTTGCAACAGACTTTGGTTGCTCAAGGTCACTTGGTTATGCCAACAGGCGTAGCTATGGGTTACTTTGGTAATCTTACTAAAGCCGCTGTTGCCAAGTGGCAAGCAGCCAACGGAGTTTCTCCGGCAGTTGGCTACTTCGGTCCTATCTCACAGGCTAAGTTTGCTGCTATGGGTGGAACCACAACCGGCGGTACAACTACTGGTACTGGTGGTACGACCACTGGTGGTACTATCGGTACTCCAGGTGTAGAAGGTACTGTTACCGTTTCTCTCAATCCAACTCCCGCTGGAGCGAAGTTGTATGAAGGAGACACGAGTAGAGATGTCATGGGCATCAAACTTGAAGCCAAGACATCCGACATCAAGATCGAGAGAGTTAAATTGAAACTTGATGAAAACGATACTACTTCAACTTCGGACACAGATTTCTACAGAAAGATTGCTAGCAAGGTCTACATCAAGGACGGTTCGACCGTACTTGGTTCCGCAGATCTTAATATCAACACTGTAGTTAAGGATGGTACTAATTACTACATCACAGTTTCCGGTTTGAGTTTTGTTGTTCCTAAGGATGCAACGAAAGTTCTCACCGTTGCTCTTGACGCGATGAGTAATTGGGACGACACATTTAACGGCGACTCTTGGAGACTGACTGTTCCTGTAGACGGTATTCGTGGAGTAGACGGCGCTGCCGTGAACCAATATGGTCCGGCTACCGCCTTCAATCGCGACTTCACTTCTAACGGTGAACTTGCAGAAAGCGCTACTCTAGCCGTTTCTCTCAGCTCTAGTAGTCCTCTCGCTAATCAGGTCATCTGTACAGCAAGTACAGACGAAGATGAGTGCGATGAGCTAGAACTCATGAGGGTTGATTTCAAGGCAGAAAAAGATGATGTTACTCTGACCGACCTTGTTGTTGATATCAACATGACCGGTGGTGATACAGCCACTGCGACAACCGCTTGGCTCTTTGATGGTTCTACTTCCGTAGGTTCGGCAACCATTGTCGAACTTGAAGGTTCGAATAGTGCTACCTTCTCTGACATTGACTTTGTCATTCCAGTGAACACAACCAAGACCCTTTCGGTTAGGGTTGATATCAAGGATACGGATGCAACCACTAATAGTTTTGCAGCCGACATTGACACTGGTGACGTTACTGCCGAGAATGCAGCAGGCACTGGCATAACGGAATCTGGTTCTGCAGCCGGTAAAACCATTGAGGTTAGAAAGGTTGGTCCCCAGATCACTCTGGTTTCTAAGTCAATTACTACCAATGGTGTTCCACAGAACAATAATGCTGGGGTTAACATGAGTACTTCTACTTTGACTGCGACCTATAACCTCAAGATTAAAGCAGTCGGAGGTGATCTCACCCTTGGTACTGTTGCTTCAGGCACACCTGTATTCGCAAGTTCTACAGGTTCGTTCGCGCTCTATCGCAACGGTGCCTACGACGGTTCGATGGGTAGTTATGCTACCTCGACTTCGTATACTATTCCTTCCGCCTGTACTTCAGTTGGTACGAATAGTTGTACGTTAGCTGAAGGTGCCGAAATTACCATCCCTGTCACATGGCAAATTCTTGGTAGACAAATCACTACTGGGGCCACTATGACCACGGGTAGTCTCTACTCTGTTGGCTTCGAAGGATTCACCTGGCATTCATCAGCAGCTGCTAGCCAGAGAACCACCTTCATGGCCACGACTACGGACTGGAGAACAGCTGACGTTTCCTTCCCGTAATCCTCTCTTGATTCCTCGACTTCGCTCGGGATTATCCTGAGCCCGTCGAAGGATAAGGATTGCTAAGGCACTACCCCCTAGTGGTAGAAACCAAAAACCGCTCCGCCAACTGGCGGACGCGGTTTTTGGTTTGGAGCTTGCCCCGAGCGAAGTCGAGGGGTTATCCACAATTTTTAGAATGTATCTATTAAAAAATTATGAGACAATAGGAGGGTTAGTAGAATAAACATAAATTCAATAATAATTAAGTATGAATAATATAATTAACAATGACAAGATGACGAAGATAATCTCCGTTGTTCTTGCTGTTGTGTTTGGAGTATTGGTTGTTTCGCTTGTAACAAATGCCGTGACAACCATTAGCACCAGTATCACGACCGCCGGCGATATTACTACCTCTGCTGGTAATATTGCGGCGACCACGGGTACTCTGACTGTTGGCGGAGTATCAACACTTACCGGTGATGTGACTATGAGCGGCGGCAACGGAGGGCTTACTCTTACCACAGCAAATAACGCTACCTCAACAATTCAGGTGGGTTGTATACAAATGTATGCCACTTCGACTGCCACCGCAGTTCGTTTCCTATTCCATGCATCAACAACTATTTCCACAACTGTTACTGGCACAGCCGCAGGCTATCTTCTTTGGGGTTACGGAACTTGTCCGTTCTAGTCAGTCCTAATCAACCCTGACTCATGAAAAAATTATTACTTTCGGGTTCGATCGCGACATTGTTTCTGCCAGTGTTAGTTTTCGCCGCCTATAATGATGTTTCCTTGGATACCACCGTTGTACTTACTGTCAACAGCATTACTCTGAATGTCTCTGGTTCGGCATCGACAATCGAGTCTATCGTCATCAACCCCACCAACTTTGTGGCAACCATTAAATCCGGTTCCGCTTTTCAAGTAACCGCTCCTGGTCTTGAGAGTTTGAGTGCGGATACTGGGCAGGGTCAGAACGTAAACACCTGTACCGGGAGCGCGTCTGTACTTGGTTACAATCTTTCGGGGACGACTGACACAGTCACTGTAACCGTTACCCCCTCGACAACTCTTTGTGCCGATGCGGTTGTAGCTTCTGCTTCATCCAGAAGTGACGCGGGAGGCGGAGGAGGCGGTGCTCCTAAAGTGACCGCTCCCGTTGTTACGGTGCCAGTTGTTGGAACAAACGCGGAGGCCATCGCTGCAATCAAGACCACTCTTATTTCTCTCATTCAGCAACTGATTGTTCTCTTAAATCAGGAAATACAGAATATGCAGGCAAGTGGCAGTTACTAAACTCAAGCTTGATAAATTAATAAAACCGCTTCGCCGATTGGTCGAGCGGTTTTATTGTGGATAACTTTTGTAACAATAAGAATTATAATTCTTTCATGCGTTACTTAGATAAGGCGTTTTTCAAATTTCTGTTCGGTTTTCTTTTGCTGATATCAGTCAGTATGGCCGTTATCGCCTATACTCGCGGCATGTTCTAGCACAGAGGTTAAACCTCTGTGCTGAACCAGTCGAAGATCAAAGTAGTAAAAACATCTGGGGTTGGGAAATATTGGGGAAATTCTTTTTTGTTGAGAATTAAGGCGGAATCTCTGCTGTTACCGGTATAATCAGCAAAGCTAGAAAAAACGTATTTCGATAGATGTTTTTTGAATTTTTCTGTGTCTTTTATATTACTTTTCTTCCAATCAGGATCAATTAATTTAACTGGATTGAGATGAATATAAGCAAAAAGATACTTTAGGTAATTATCATCATCGGCATGAATTGATTTATATGAAGATTCAAAAAGCCGACCTTTTCTTTTATATTTTTCATTAAAATACATTGTATAAGCAGTTATTGATTTTTGCATAAATAACGAAATACCATTATCTCTCCGCTCTCTTACCAGTAAGTGAAAATGGTTCGGCATTAAACAATAAGCACCAATATCTATCAGCATTTCTCCTTTTTTATCGATATATTTCTCAAAGGTTAGACCTACGGGGAGGTCTCTGATTACAACAGGTTTCGTTCCATTACAAAAGAATAAAATCTTGATAAATCTCTCATAATCGTTTCGGTCAAGAAAAATTTTTCTTTTCTCTGTCCCACGGCTGTATAGGTGATAGTATTCGCCGGGAGCAAATACATGCGCTCGTGCCATTGTGAAATATTAACACAGTCAGCACAGAGGTTAAACCTCTGTGCTAAGGCCTGTGGACAACTATAAAAACCAAAGTAATACAATATGGTACATGCACTTTAGAGTCATAGTTTTATTCTCGCTGGCTGCTTTGCTGCCTAGTTTTGTTTATGCCGAAGTTTCTAAGTTTTCTTTCACTACTGAACCGCAAACAATATCTTCCAATACTTTGTCTGGTATCATAACGGTTCAGGCACAAAATAGTTCTGGAGTGGGAGAATCCGGCACCACTTGGTATGTGACAGTTACATCCTCATCCGCGACGGGACAGTTCTTTTCTAATACTACGGGTAGCATCTTGAACGTGCCGGTCACGATGGCTAGCAATTCCAAGAATAAAAATTTTTACTACCAAGACTCTGTACTCGGAACTTATATTATTAAAGTCGACGTATCTTCCGAAAAGGGTGGCCCAGTTTTGTTTTCAGCCACCCAAAATATCTCGGTGGAAGAACAGACTTCCGATGGTGTCGAATCCGAGAACGCCACCTCAACCAAAAATGTTTCTGGCGGGGTCTTACGCGCCACTTCCAACAGTGTTACTTACATCACTTATTACAGCTCTGAGCCCTTGAGCAATTCGCGACAGGAAGCATCTTTTTCTTTGAGCGCTGGGCAAGATAGGCTGGGTTCGGTGGGTAGCCCATTAGAATTTCGGGCCGATACTGATTTGGATTACACCAAAAACGGCTCTTTTAAATGGAATTTCGGTGATGGTAGTGAAGGGGGCGGGGAAGTATTGAATCATGTTTACAAATATCCTGGCGACTATGTGGTGGTCTTGAATGTAGGAATGCCCGGCAGTTCGGCAATTGCGCGCGCGAATGTGAAAATCATTGAGCCGGAGATTGTAATTACTCTCGCGACACCGGAGAAGGTAGAGTTACAAAACAATTCTAAATACGAAATCAGTTTGTTCGGGAGGGCGTTAATAGCAGGAGAGAAAATTTTTGCTTTTCCTCAAGACACTATTATTAAGTCGGGTCAGAAAATATCTTTTAGTGCGAATATAACCAAATTAAGCAGCTCTGGTTTGTCAGACACGTCTTTGATAATTGTAGGTACGGAGATTAAACCACAAGAAATATTAGCGAAGGTTGAAAAACAAAAATTAGAAAAAATCACTCAAATTAATAATCAACTTTCTACTCTCCGACAACAACTTGCAAGTTTGTCTCATAGACCGGTAGCCACTAGACAAACAGAATCAACGATTAGCTCTGTTACCAATACAACAATTGCCGCAGAATCTGCAGAAACTGGAGACGGCAAGTCACAAGTAGCTTCAGTAGCAAATGCCATTACGCCAAATGAAAGTTTTGGAATGATAAAAACCTTGTTTCAGACTCTAAAAAGATTTTTTCTTAGGACGCAGTGATGAAAAAAATATTCACCGTTCTTTTTATATGTCTATTAACTTTGAATGAAGCAAATACAGCTTTTGCCGCTATCCTCAACCCTTATGTGGTGGATGATAAATTGCCGAGATTGTTTGGGGACAGTGCGTTACTACCAGATCATTACGGATTGGAAAATTATGCTGTTGATTATGTGAATGGGTATATTCACATTTCTTTTACATATACACATGCTAGTTGTTGCTTTGCCGGTTATCCGCCCCAGTTATACATAACTAACGTTGATCCACGGGCCACATCGACACCTGTAATAAAATCATCGGCTACGATCTATACGCTGCTTCCTAAACCTATCCCGCCCGGTCATCCTACCGACTGGTATAATTACGATATTCAATTTGATGCTACGGGCTACTCTTTGATTATCAAGCAAGCAAATATCACGAAAATAGAAAATACCTACAGGACAATTATCGGATTAACTGATAGTGACTGGGTAGCGCTTGCTAATCTATATCCCATGTTTAATCCACCGATTTCGTTTTCGGTGGCGCTTGCGCCAGAGCCAATACGAGAAACGGTCTCGCCGCCAGAACCGCAAACAATCAATCCGGTTATCATTGTGCCAGGTATCATGGGTTCGGCGTACAAAAATAACGAACTGGTTATAGATCCGATTCTTCATACTTATGATGATCTCATCGCTACTTTGGCAGCCAATGGTTACGTCGAGGGGAAGGACTTATTTACCTTCCCTTACGAGTGGAGAGATTCAAATGTTTTTAATGCGAATCTGTTGGACGATAAAATAGAACAAATTAAGGTAATTTGCGAGTGCGAGAAGGTGGATATTGTGGCACATTCGATGGGAGGATTAGTCGCTCGGGTTTATATTCAATCAGCCGATTATGATAATGATGTGGACCAAGTAATTTTTCTAGGAACGCCGCATAAGGGAGCGCCAAAAGCTTATTTGCAGTGGGAGGCGGGGGAATTTGAACCAGGTTTGGACAGCATACTCACTGGTCTATTTTTTGAGGCTGAAGCTTTAAGAAACGGGTACTCGACAATATTTAATTATATTCATAGCAGACCAATACTTTCTGTTCAAGAATTATTACCAGTGTTTGATTATATAAAAGATGATAGTACCGGAATAATGCGGCAATATTCAAGTAACTATCCGCAGAATTTCTTTTTAAAGAGTCTAAATAATAATCTTTCATCTCTTTTGAATTCAGGAGTAGAAATTACAAATATTATCGGTAATTCTGGAGAAGATAAAACGATCAATGTCATTAGAGTTATCCCTACTGATCATCAAGTATTTTGGGAACATGGAGAACCTGAAGGTTTTGGAGCTATTATCGGCGATAGTGGTTTGGAAAGAGGAATTGGTGATAATACTGTTCCTCATTTAGGGTCTTCTCTAAATAGGGTTAGTAATGAAGAAATAATAGCTTCCCATAATAGAATTCCCACCGTGGCAGAAACAAAAGTTTTTAATATTTTAACCGGTAAGACTGCTTCTACGACATTTGATCATCAATACGGAGTTGATAAGAAAGTTTTATTACTACAGTTGCTGTCCCCGATAGACGTAGTGGTTACAGCCCCAGACGGCAAGAAAATAGGTAAGAATTTCTCTAACGCTACGGAATATGATGAAATACCAGACGCGTTTTATTCCGGATTTGGGACAGATAATGAATACATAACGATCTCCACTCCACTTGATGGAGAATATAAGATAGAAGTACAAGGAACTGGTAATGGTGGAGAATACGGAGTATTAGCAAGCTATATTTCAGATGAGATTGCTACCACTACAGAAGTTTTGGGTATTACATTACCAGATCAAATTACAAATATAAGTGTAGATGTTGACAATGAAAATCCTGAAGCGTTAAGTACTGAAAGAGAAATTACTCTGGAAGTTCTAGCAAATGATATAAATGGTGCATATGATTTAGGGTGGATAAAAGATAAAAAAACCAGAGATGAATTGATAAAGAAAGTCCAGAAAATATACAAAAATGCTAAAACAATGAATAAAAATCTGGCTAAAGCACTAGAATTGGATTTGAAACTTTACAGGAAAGAAAAAATCAACGAACAAGCATATAATATTATTAAAGAAGATTTGGAATGGTTAATCAATAATTAAATGAATAATTTTATAAAAAACGTTTTGTTACTTATTGTTATTTTGCTTTTAAGTTATTTACTAGGTATTTATTTCGGAAGTGTTTATGATAATCTCACACCTGGTATGTTGGGTGATACTGCATGGATTGGTGTTACGTCAGCTTGGCAATCCTTAATTGGTATTCCATTCGCCTATATATTTTTCACGATTATAATCTTTAAACTCTTTGGTTCAGGAAATACAAACAAATGGATCGAGTGGTTACTGGTTCCACCTTTTTTATTTTTCGCCGCGGGGGATTTGAAGCATATTTACCTTCCCGTTGTTCTCGCACTCATCGCGTATGGCATAGCAGTTCTTTTCCAAAAAATATTTAAATTCAACCCAAGGACTTGAGGCAAGGGCTTGGCATGGGTGTCAATTGGGTGTATGAATAAAGAAGATAGTACTTTTTTGAGAGAAAGGGGTTGGGTGTGAAGAAATTATCCAAGGAGTTTAAGAGCGGTATGGGGCTGTCTGTGGTCGGAACCTTGGTACTAGCGTCAGGAATATCGGGAGTATCAGGGGTGACGGGAATAGTCTTGGAATCAGGCGTGGCTATTCCCGTGATTGCTCTTGGATTGTGTATGAAAGCGGTGGGTTATGCCGCTCTTCTAAAATGGCTCATTTCCCGTTTTAGGAAGGGCCAATGATGTGGTCGATTGTGTCTTTAGATCGACAAAAAAGGGAGCCACCAGGGCTCCCTTTAGTTATTCACAATAATTTCACATTTCTTGTTTACATAAAATTTGACACTAAAATTAATAGGGTATAGAATGGCGGTTACCTAGAAATGTTTAGAAATTCACAACTTTTGAAACGGCGCAAGCAGCTTTAATGTTGCTTTGTGGGTTTAAACCCCGCCGCGTCAAACCGGCGGGGTTTCAGTTTTTAGGTCAGAACTTTTACAACTAAATGCCACTACGCAGAATAGACTTTGGGGTCTTTTCATCTGTGGAAGTGGAAGTCCCGACGTAAAGTCGGGATCCCGACCCAATAGATTGTGTATTGGCGTCGGGAAAAAAGCTAAATGGAATTGATTTCATTTAGCAGAACAGAGCCCCGTTAGAAGTGGATTCGAATCCACTTCTAACGGGGCAGAGCAGGTTAGTTAGAAATGATTAATCTGTAAGTAAAAAGTAAGTGGTTTTTAAGTTTCCTAATAAGAAACTTAAGGGCGTACGGTGGATGCCTTGACTCTAAGAAGGTGATGAAGGACGTAGCTTGGCGGCGATACGCTTCGGGGAGGTGCCTAGCAACCTGTGATCCGGAGATGTCCGAATGGGGAAACCCGTCCCGATTTATCGGGACACTCTATCAACTAGATAGAGAACGCACCCAGTGAAGTAAAACATTTCAGTAACTGGAGGAAAAGAGAACAATTGTTATTTCGTTAGTAGCGGCGAGCGAAAACGAAACAGCCCAAACCTAGTTTCATTCTCACCACATCTTTAGTGGTGTTGTGGGAATGATGCTGGGGGTCGTAAGGTGGTAATGTCTCAACTTCGGTTGAGAGAAGAGTAAAAAAATATCTGGTTAGGTGAAGCTTCTGGAAAGCAGCACCCTAGAGGGTAATAGTCCCGTAACCGAAAATCAGATTTCTCTTCCGTTACCGTTCTTGAGTACCTCGAGACACGAATAGCTCGGGGGAATCTGCCGGAACTAAC
>JBBTYJ010000005.1:0-6194 GCA_038061835.1 Patescibacteria group bacterium
GGCGGGGACCGACGCGACAGTCAATAATTTATCAGTTTTTTCAAACCATTACCACTGCTCACTTTTACTTCAAAGCAGTTTCCTTTTTTGATACAACCGTACTGGCGTGACCCGAACGTTTGCTTCTCTGTATATCAAAACTGAACTGATTGTCTTTAACATCAACTACAATCATTCCTCCAGAAAGTACTTTATTTGATATCATCATGGATGCCACCGGATTGAGAATTTTATCTTGAATGAGACGTTTCAGAGGTCTGGCGCCGTATTGCGGATTATATCCTGCTTTAGTCAACAATTCCGAAACCACTTCCGTGACGGACAGATTGATTTCTTTATCCTTGAGACGTTTCTTGATAATATCAATTTGAATATTGACTATTTCCTTTATTGCCTCTTCAGAGAGAATATCAAAAACAATAATATCATCGAGGCGATTGAGAAACTCGGGTCGGAAATGTTCCTTAAGAGTTGAGAGTACTTTCTCTTTTACATTTGCATAATTTTCTTTTTCGCCGTTACTGAAACCGATGGTCTGCATCTTATCTATGTATTGAGCCCCGATATTGGACGTCATAATAATGACTGTGTTTCTAAAATTGACGACCCTACCTTTAGCATCCGTCAAGCGACCATTATCAAGAATTTGCAACAAAATATTAAACACCTCCGGATGAGCTTTCTCTATCTCATCAAATAGAATGACCGAATATGGTCGATGACGTACCGACTCGGCAAAACCTGAACCTTCTTCAAAGCCCACATAACCCGGTGGCGCGCCAATCAATTTAGAAACGGAATGCTTTTCCATGAGTTCCGACATATCCACGCGAATAAGCGCTTTCTCGTCGTCAAACATAAATTCCGTCAAGGCCTTGGTTAATTCAGTCTTTCCCACTCCGGTCGGACCGAGAAAAATGAAAGAACCTATGGGACGGTTCGGGTCAGAAATACCGGCCCGCGAACGCTTAACGGTATCGGAAATTTTTCTAACAGCCTCATCTTGACCCACAATGCGCTTTGTAAGAAATTCCTCCATTCTGGAAAGTTTGGCGGCTTCTTCCTCAAGCATTCTAGTAACAGGGATGCCTGTCCAGCGACTAACCACTAAAGCAATGTCGGAAGCGGTTATTTCTTCTTTGAGAATGCGGCGAGAACTTTGCAATTTTTTCAAACGCTTGGTTTTTGAGTCCAAATCTCTTTCCATGGCGGGAATTTTGCCGTAACGAAGTTCGGCCGCTCGAGAGAGATCGGCGCGCGCTTCCGCCGCCTCGGCTTCGAGACGCAAACTCTCAAGAGACTTTTTAATCTCTTTTATTTCGCCCACAGTCTCTTTCTCATTTTTCCATTTAAGTTCGATTTCACTGGTATCTTCGCGCAAATCGGCAATTTCTTTATTGATATTTTTCAACCGTGACTTGACCTTAGGATTTTTAGCCTCTTTTTTGAGTGCCTCTTTTTCTATCTCAAGCTTCATAATTTTGGATTGAGCATCCTGCAGAACCACAGGCATATTTTCGAGAGAAATTTTCAAAAATGATGCCGCCTCATCAATAAGATCAACCGCTTTATCCGGTAAAAATCGATCAGTGATATAACGTGACGAAAGAGTAACCGCGGCCTGGATAGCATCATCCGTGATATGCACCCCGTGATACAGCTCGTAGCGCTCTTTAAGACCGCGCAATATGGTCATAGCATCATCAATGGACGGCTCCTGTACATAAACCGGCTGGAAACGGCGCGTCAAAGCTGGATCCTTTTCGATATGCTTCTGATATTCGCGCAAAGTCGTCGCGCCAATAGCTCTTAATTCGCCTCTGGCCAAAGAGGGCTTAAGCATATTGGAAGCATCCATCGAACCCTCCGCTGCTCCCGCTCCGACAATAGTATGAATTTCGTCGATAAAAAGAATTATTTTACCTTCCGATTTCTCAATCTCTTTGATGATATTTTTGAGTCGTTCTTCAAACTCGCCGCGATACTTGGTGCCGGCGATCAACAGGCCGATATCGAGAGACACCAGTTCTTTATCCTTCAAAGATTCCGGCACATTACCGCTCGCCATACGTATAGCAAGTCCTTCGGCAATAGCGGTTTTGCCCACACCTGCTTCGCCGATAAGAATGGGGTTATTCTTGGTACGGCGAGAAAGAATTTGAATGATACGTGAGACTTCATCGTCTCGACCGATTACAGGATCGAGTTTATTTGTCTTGGCTAATTGAGTCAGTGAGCGAGTATATTTGAAAAGTGATTTAAATTTCTTCATTTCCTTCGGCTCGGTGGGAATGGTTTTTTTAAGTTCCTCCAGCACTTTCAAAACCGTTTGTTTGTCTATTTTAAATTTAAGTAAAAGTTCCCGAGCTTCTCCGGGGATATCAAGAGCCGCGATAAAAAGATGTTCGGTTGACACAAATTCATCTCCCAGAGACTGCGCTATCTTGCTTGACGACTCAATAGTGTGAGCCAATTCCGGAGTAAGATAAATTTGATAGGATGGAGAAATTGTTTGGCTAGTTTCCGGATTTTCTATTTCATCAAGGACAGAATCCGTCAGAAGGATGGTGTCAATATTCATCTTATCTAAAATGGAGATGACGTTGCTCTCCTCTTGCAATAAAAGGGCAGCCAGAAGGTGCATAGGGTTGACGTGATTTTGCCCACGCTCAATAGCCAGTTCGTGAGCCCTGCGAATAACCTCTTTTGCCTTAGTAGTGAAATGATTAAATGGTTGCATTGTTATTTATAATGATCTTGTCGAGCTATTTTATCACATAATTGCAGATCAAACAAAATATTTTAATGGCGTATTTGATCTCATTTAACGTTGTAAGGCGCCCGAAAGAAAAGCGTAAGGTACTCTCGGCTAAATCCTTTTTACCTAAAGCAGAAATGACCGGGGAACCGCTTACTCTGCCATCAAGCGAGCAGGCGCTGCCGACAGAAACCATAACCCCGAACTGATCAAGCTTAAGTAAGATAAATTCCGACAAAATGCCCGGCACAGAGACACTAACAATGTTTGGTAAATGATTTTTGGGTGCACCGTTGATAATTGCTTGTGGTAGACACTTACAGACAGATTGAATAAAATATTGTCGCAAAACTTCAAGTCGTAATAATTCTTTTTCTCTATGTTGTTGAACTTTCTCAAGTGAAAGGACAAAACCGGAAACCAGCGCAAGATTAAGAGTTCCGGATCGCCGACCGTCTTCTTGGCCTCCGCCCAAAATAATCGGATGAATCTTAACCCCCTTTCTTATTGCTAAAATTCCGATACCTTTAGGACCATAAATTTTTGAACCGTCGAGAGTTAACAAATCTGTATTGAGACTATCCAGACATACGTTCAAATAACTTGGTGTCTGACTGGCATCCGTATGAAGATAAGGATAAATACTTGCATGCTCTTTCCTAAACTGCGACAAAAAACGTCCAATTTTGGAAATGGGTTGTATCGTGCCAATTTCGCCGTTAGCCAAACCGACAGAAACAAGAAACGTATTTTTTTTGACAAGATCTTTGAGAGTTTCAACCGACACAATTCCCTCTTCGTTCACTTCTAGAATACTCATCTTTCCGCCGCGGCGTACCACTTCTTGTGCCGCGGCGACAACAGCCGGATGTTCTATAGCAGAGATAATAATATGCGGTTGTTTTAATTTTTTTTTACTTGCCTCAAAGAGGCCTAGAATAGCCAGATTATCCGATTCTGTGCCACCAGAGGTAAAAATAATGCCGTTGGGCGCGACTCTAAGCGCGCGCGCTACGCGCGCGCGACATTCTTTTATCTCTTCCTTAACTCGCAATCCTTCTTTATATATCGCGGAGGGGTTGTAAAAATCTTGCGACCAATATTTCTCCATCGCCCGTCTGACTTCCGGTAAAACCGGCGTAGCAGAGGTATAATCAAGATAGATTTTGCTGTTCCGTAATCGGTTCATTATGACGACATTCTATAGATACAGGCTGTTTTTGCAATATTTTTGTGATAAGGTTAAAACTTAATTATGGCTAAATCCGAACAAAAAACTGAAACGGATGTTCGACCGCCTTCGGCAGGACGAAGCGAGCCTACGGCGAGTCAAAGACCGCCTGTGGTGGCTATCTTAGGACATATTGATCACGGCAAATCAACGCTTATCGACCACATTAGAAAAACCAATACAACCGGAACGGAAGCCGGGGGTATTACCCAACACATTAGCGCTTATGAGATTGTCCATACTGCAAGGGACCCGCGCCAAGGCGGGGCAAGCGGTCGAGCAAAGCATATAACCTTCCTAGACACTCCGGGACATGAAGCTTTCAGCAGTATTCGTTCTCGTTGCGCAAACGTGGCTGACATGGCGGCGCTTGTCGTCAGTGCGGAAGACGGAGTCAAGCCGCAAACACTTGAAGTCTTCAAACAAATCAAAGAATGTTTTCTGCCTTATCTGGTAGTCATTACAAAAATCGATAAACCGACGGCCGATATTTTGCGCACCAAACAAAATTTAGCCGAAAATGGAATTTACGTTGAAGGTTACGGTGGTAATACACCGGTCATTGCGTTATCCGCAAAGACCGGAGAAGGTGTGGATGAATTCTTGGAAATGATTGGCCTTATTTCCGAGTTGGAAGGAAAAACAGCAAACCAGGATGCGCTTGGTTCTGGAATAATCATAGAAAGCAGGCGCGATGCCAAAAGAGGAATCATCGCGGTTGGCATTATCAAAGACGGCACGCTACGACCTGGTTTGTTCGCCGCCGCCAAGGCGGGGCAAGCCGTCACCAGGGCGGGACAAGCCGCCGCCAGAGCAGGACAAGCCGCCACTGTCGGTACTATTGCCCCGATACGTTTCCTACTTGATGCGGAAGGAAAAATGGTCGATGAACTTTCTTTTTCCAGCCCGGTACAAATTGTCGGTTGGGATAAAATGCCGACCATAGGAGAAGAATTTAAAACTTTTTTAAAAAAAGAAGAAGCGTTGGATTTTGTGTCTCAAACAACTGGAAAATCCGATACCTCCGCCCAAACACAACCCGACGGTGAGAAAGATATGTTTTTCTTACCTTTAATCATTAAGACAGACACCGCCGGCAGTTTGGAAGCCGTGACGGGAGAGTTGAAAAAACTTTCAAGAGAACGAATTGTGCCACAAATTATACTTTCTGGAGTCGGGAGTATAAATGAAAATGATGTTAAATCGGCCGTAGCCGCTAATAACGCCCTTATCATCGGTTTTCATACCAAGGCCGAACAGAGAGTTGTCTTATTGGCCGAACGTTCAGGTGTCACGATCTTGATTTTTAACATCATTTATGAACTTACAGACAAGATTAAGGAACTCCTTTTTCTTAGAGAGCCTAAGGTTGAAATGGAAACAATCATTGGCACTTCCAAGGTGCTAAAATTATTTAGCTCCACTAAAAATAAACAGGTTATAGGCGGGCGTGTCCTGTCCGGTCAAATTAAACACGGCGCTGTTGTCAAGATTATCAGACGCGAAGCCGAACTCGGCACGGGTAAAATCAAAGAACTTCAGCAATCTAAGATTGCCGCAGATGTTGTAAACGAAGGTACAGAATTCGGCGCCATGATTGAATCCAAAATCGAAGTCGCCGCAGGAGATACACTCAAGGCGGTTATCATCGTCACTAAATAACTCGGTAAATTTGTCACTAATAATGCGCGAAATAAAAAAAGAAAAAATAGGAGAAATAATTCATCGTTTGGCGGCAGAGTTTACGCGGGACAGAACAAGCGATGCCTCACTCTTGACCGTAACCAGAGTCGAACTTTCTCCGACAGGAAAAGAAGCAAGAATATATTTCACTACTCTACCAGAAAATCAGGAGGGTACGGCTTTGAAATTTTTAATGAGAAAGATTCCAGAATTTAAAAAATACATCAGAAATGAGTCCAGCATAGGCATGATACCCCATATCAAATTTGAAATTGATTACGGTGAACGCAATCGCCAGAGATTAGATGAGTTGAGTAAAGAAGAATAGTTTATCTTAAATTTGTTACTGATGCGGGTACCGAGAATCGAACTCGGGTCTCAACCTTGGGAAGGTCGCATTCTACCACTAAACCATACCCGCGTATTTGGAAAGTTTACCCCGTTTAAATTGCGTCAGCAATTTATATGGAGCCACACCGCTGACAACCTGCCCGAATGAACATTCGTTCAGGCGGGTTTCAA
>JBBTYJ010000006.1:0-25539 GCA_038061835.1 Patescibacteria group bacterium
TCGAACTCCGCTTCCATCCTTGAGAAGGATGTGTCCTAGCCGATAGACGATAGGGCCGTTAACGTAAAAAGAATAGCGAAAAAAGTCCCAATAATCAAATTTAATAGATATCTTGCTTATTAGGTAAGTATGTCTTATCATTCAATGCAGAATTGAAGACTGTTTGATAGAAAGGACAAATATATGCAAGCGGATCTAAGGTCTGTTCAAGATGCCTTTTTTATGGCGATGGCTGGAGGATGGGCTCAAGATGCTCGGAAAATCCAAGTGCCGGAACTTCCTGGTTCGAAAGGAGTTCCCTTTGTTTGGGGTGATTTTCGAATTCTCGACTGCTATTTAGTCACTACCTACTCCGAAAGGAGTGCAGGGATGACCGTTATCTGGTGCCATGATCAACCTGTCTGGGTGATGTACTACGGAGGATGGTACGCTAAGGTGGCGATCCCGTTCCTCAAATCATGCCTACAGCGAGCATACGTCTATGAGCATCGTTTCTACGGCGGCCGTGGACCGGTTTTTGTACGAGACGAGCGCTTCACGTATGTGAATAAGATTGAGCGCAACGACTTTAGTGACTTTGCAGGAGAAGAACGTGTTTTTGATCTCAACGAGTTATGTCTCGGTTATCACTGGTATCGTGGCATGTCTCTTCTCAATCAACAATCCATACACCAGACCTCATAAGAGTGATATTTGGGTGTGCATAAAGGGCATCCTTCAACCCCACTGAAGGATGCTCTTTTTACAAAAAGAAATTTAAGTGAAAATAAGGTATCCAGCCTGATGTAATCTCTAATCGAAATCCTTTTTTTGTTTAATATAGGCTTCAGCATACCGACCACCAAGGTTAAGGAGTTCTTGGTGTTTACCTTTTTCCACAATTTGACCCTCATGAAGAACAAATATCTCATCGGCTTTTTTGATAGTGGCGAAGTTATGTGATATCAACACCGCGGAAATAGTTTCTGGTAAATTTTCAATTTCATTAAAAATAATATCAGCAGAGTCAGCGTCTATTGAAGCAGTCGGTTCATCCAATATTAAAAATCTTTTACCTTTATAAAATGCCCGGGCGATAGCTAATTTTTGTCTCTGTCCCTTTGATGGCTCAATCCCACCAAATTCCACACCAATCATATGTTCATATTTATCTTGTAATTCTTCTATAAAACCACTACTAGTACTTTTTTGTGCTGAGCTTTCAACCATATCCATGTTTATGTTTCCTGAAGTATCACCAACTGCTATCGATTCCCTTGCGGTGAAATTGTAAGTAATGAAGTCTTGTAAAAGGACCCCGAGATGGCTCCACCAGTTTTCAATATCTACTTCCTTTAAATTAATACCATTTACAGTTATTTTACCCTCCACTGGATCGTGGATACGCAAGAGAAGTCGGACTAAAGTAGATTTGCCAGCCGCGTTATTTCCCACCAAACCAATTTTTTGTCCAGGCTTGATAACAAAAGAAACATTTTTTAAAGCCCATTTATCCTGTTCGGGATATTTAAACGACACATTTTCAAAAATTACTATTGGCGCCGAATCAAAGGATAGTTTTCGGGGATTTTTAGGGTATTTCAAAATTGTTTTTTCATCAAAGACACTAAAAATATCTGTAACATAAAGATTTCTTTCTAGGAGTCGAGCAGTGCTTGAAAGTAAGCTAGAAGTCCAACCGCTTACTCGATTCAGAGCCTGGAAAGCAAAAACAACGGTTCCAATCGCAATCGCTCCAGCCACAGCCTCATTTATGATTATAGCCGTGCCGACAAAAAGACCGAGAACTGCAAAAATACCGGCCAACGTTTTCATGGTAGTTTTCCAGTGTTCGACAGAGAGTTGTTCATTTGTAAATTTATATAAAATTTCCCTAATATAGGATAAAAATTTGCTATTAGCTTGATATAGTCGACTATCTATCACTGCTAATTTAAACGTAAAAAATCTTCGCAGATCATGGTATCTTCTTTGTTCGGCACTATTCTTTTGCCAAATACCCCAAAGTTTTCCTCCATGTTTTATTTCAATCCAGAAATCAGGTATGGCTGTAGCAAAAACTAAAAGAAAAACTCTCCAGTCTATTGTAGCTGCGGCAATAGAACCAACAACAATGCCGAAGAAAATCTCTAAATTTGTTAGTTGATTTTCCACAATATTTATTAGTGGATGTATACCGTTGTTGAATGCTTGCTGAAGGCGGTCTTGGAATTTGGGATCTTCATATTGGGCAATATCGAAAGAGCCTTGTTTGTGTAAGGCCATCAACTCAAAAAGGTCCTGCATTTTTAAATATAAATGACGATCAAGATAAGATATTATATTTCTTATCAGAGTCGGGATTGCTGTTAATATAGCGAATAGTATTAAGGCAGGATAAGCCACAGAAACATTTTGAATCCTAACGCCCTCGATGATTTTATCTATAAGAGAACCGAGAGCTTGAGCGGCAAAGATAGGTATAGTACCCACTATAATAGTCAAAATGAGCATAGCTGAAAAAAGCCACGGCATATCTTGCAGTAGAATTTTAAAAATCCTAAGCGTATTCTTGAATAGGTCTTTAAAATTTTCTAAACTACTTTTTGCTTTTGATTCTTCGGAATTTGATCTTTCCATATAATGTTTAACGTAAGAAGAATAGCGAAAAATGGGTGATGAATCAACTGTGGGCGGGCAGAGAGACTTCCCTATCTGGCGGGATGTTGTAATAGTTTATGAGAAATTTGGTGATATTTATAAATGTATCGGTCAAAGTCTCCGACGCGTACTGAATATTTTTTGGATAATAAGTGTAAAGAAAAATCAAAAATTCCGGGTCATATGACGGGAAATAGCCGAAGAAAGAGTGAAGATAACGATCATCATAATATCCTCCCCCGCCCGGTTTGGCGATTTGGGCGGTGCCGGTTTTAGCAGCGACACTATAATTTTCGAGTCTGACATTACCTTCGCGTAAGGATCGATCTACCACTTCAGTTAGCATGCGAGATATTTCTGTTGAAGCTTCCTGACTTATTGATCGTTGCCTTTCTTCAACACTGGGGTAAACAAAGGTCTTGGTCGGACCTAATTTATATTTGATTTCTTTAACGAGATGAGGAGTAATCAAAGTGCCACCATTTGCTAGAGATGAAAGCGCGCGAACAGTAATGATAGGTGTTAAAGCGATGCCCTGACCGAAGGAGGCTTGCGCTAATTCCAAATCCCGATTGGTTTTAAGATTTGAGACAAGAGACTTGCCTTCATTGGGTAAATCAATACCGGTAATGGTGTCAAGACCGAAAGCGAGTATCGCGCTGCTGAAGTTGGTGTTGCTCATCCGAGAGGCCACAAAAGCGGCGCCGGTGTTGAGTGATTTGTTGAGTACTATCTGCATTGAAAGACCGGTACCATGAGATTTGCCGTCATAGTTACAGAAAGTTCTAGTGTTGAGAGTCATGCATCCAGGATCATTGTATGCGGTTTTAGCCGTAATGACACCGGAGTTAAGCCCGGCGGCAAGTGTCAGGGCCTTGATAATTGAACCCATTTCGTAACGATCTTCCACAAGTCTATTTTTGAAAATGTCCGAATTCTTCTGGTATTGCGGAAAATTTGGATCAAAAGTGGGGGTGAAGGCCATGGCAAAGATTTCTCCTGTTTTTGGATTAATTACAATGCCACCGGTAAAGTCTGAAGAATATTTTTTGGTCACTTTTTCAATTTCGCTTTCCAGAAAAGCTTCCACTGATGGTTCAATGGTAGTGACGATATCTCCCTCAAAGTTTTCTTTTGTATCGACCGCCTTCTTCATATTGGCAAAAATCTCAACAAAAAAATTGACGAACACTCTATCTTTATCTCTTTTAAGCACGGGCTCATAGAAACGTTCCATACCGTATCGTCCCGCTAGTTCGTTGTCCAAGTAACCAATAAGACCGATGACATGTGCAGCCATAGTTTCGCCGGGGTAAACCCGCCATCTTTCTTGGGCAACAGCCAGACCGGGAATTTTGAGCGCTTTGATTTTTTCCGCAATATCAGTCGAGAGGTGTCCGATTAATTCTTCATAAGGGTCGTTTTTCTTGCTGGCTTTGGCTAGAAAATCTTCCTTATCTATCTGGACGATGGCATTGATAGTATTGTAGAGTTCTTCCAAATCATCCCGTTGGTTTAAAATATTTGGATTAATATGAAGAATAAATCCTAGTTTGGTGCTGGCCGCCGGTATCAAAGCCCCCTCCTTAGTGGTAAAAAAAATAGAACCACGGTCAAAATAGTTAGTTCCCGCCACGTATTGATGTTCTGCCTTGGTTTCAAAATTTGATCCTAATATTATTTGTATAAAATAGAGTCTAACTACAAGCAAAAAGGCAAAAAGAATTATAAAAAAAGAAAGAAGACGCAGCCTGTTTCGGGGCCCGCGCATAAGTTTTAACGGTTAGATGTGTTGAACGATAGGGATTGAGGATGAGCGCGAGAAACGTAGAGAGGAGATTTAACTTCCTGGAAACCGTGCTGGTACGCAAGCTCCATTGTGACATTATTTCTAAGCTCAATATAGGTAAATTCGAGCGCATTAAAATTGTTTGATATATTTGCTATCTGCCTTTCTAGGTCTTGTTTAACAACAATATTTCTAGCAATGGCATTAACGGCATAGATATAGATGAAAAGAGAGAGCATTGAAATAGCCACCAGAGCCCAAAAAAGGCGTACTCGTTGGTCGTATGAAATTATTTTTATGTTTTGCATTTTGTTATTCAGGTTGTGTTCTTATTAAATTTTCTCTATTACTCTTAGTTTGGCGCTACGTGAACGAGGATTATCTTTAATTTCTTCAATATTTGGAATAATCGGCTTTTTCGTAATTTGTTTGGCTAATTTCTGCTTAATCTTAGTTCGGAAGAAATTTTTGACGATTCGATCTTCCAGACTATGGAAGGAAATGACGGCAAATCTTCCGTTTGGTCCGAGGATTTGGAATCCTTTTTCCAGCCCTATCTCAAGACTCGTCAATTCTTCGTTGACCGCGATACGCAGAGCTTGGAAGGTTTTGGTGGCGGGATGTATTTTATCTTTCCGATATCTCTTCTTAACAGTAAGGACCGTCTCAACAAGATCAAAGGTGGTTTGAAACGGTTTGATCTTTCTTTTTTCCACAATCGCTTTGGCAATCTGTTTTGAGAATTTTTCTTCTCCAAAACCGTAGAGAACGAGTCCAATAGCGTGCTCATCCCAAGAATTTAAAATTTCTGTCGCCCTGACACCCGCGTCGGACATTCTCATGTCTAACGGTTCGTCTTTAAGAAAGGTAAATCCCCTACCCGATTGTTCCAGCTGATCGGTTGAAATACCTAAATCAAAAAGAATGGCGTCAACCTTTACAATATTTTTCTTGGAAAGAACTTGGTCCAGATTGCGGAAGTTGCCCACCACGGTCTCAATTTTCAGTTTCTTTTTTATTCTCTCAACAGCCTGCGAATCTTGATCCAGACCAACGATTCGCACTTGTGGAAAGTGTTGCAACACCGCCTCGCTGTGTCCGCCACTACCAAGGGTGCCGTCCAAAAAAGTTTTTTCGTTCTGAAGATTTAAGGCCTCAATACTTTTGTGTAAAAGAACAGGTTTATGCTTGTCCGACATAGCTTTAGCGAAGTCAGGCATATTCTGATTCAAGTCTTTTTCTATATGCCGACCAGCTAGAAGCATTCCAGATTTCCACTCTATCGTGGACACCCGTAATAACAATTAGTCTGCCGGCCGGTTGATTCAAATCCGCGAATTCTCGTAAAAATTCTGGGATTAGAATTCTACCTATAGAATCGACCTCAACTTCAGAAGCACCGGAGAAAGTAAATCTCGCATAACGATGGTCACTTTCTACGTGACCGAGTTGCTTTACCTCTTTTGAGATAGCAACCCAAGTCTTTGTGGGATACAGGAAGAGACAACGATCTTTACCGCGAGTGACAACCACTTTTTTACCAAGTTCTTTGCGGAATTTGGCGGGCAGAGAAAAACGATTTTTCTCATCAACTGTGTGTGTATATTCGCCGATAAACATTGTTCCTTCATAATACCACTATTTCCCACTAAGAAACATTCTATACCACCATTCACCGCAATGCCACCATAGTTATCCACTATTTATCCACACTTTCTCCCCAATTAAAAAATAACCAACACTAAATGCTGTTCATAGAAAAAAAGAGAGAAATTTTATGTTTTATATATCCAAAACGGCCTTTTTGGCGTTGGATTGAATGAAAGATTTGCGGGAAGGCACATCACTACCCATCAATATGTCAAAAATACGATCAGCTTCCCTGACATCCTCGACATTAATTTGTTTGAGTATTCTGGTCTTTGGATTCATGGTCGTTTCCCAAAGTTCCTCCGCGTTCATTTCCCCGAGACCCTTGTAACGTTGGATGTCTGCGCCCGCGACGGTTTTTTTATCCCGTTCCTGATCGGAGTAAGCATAAATAACCTCTTTCCCCTTTTTAATTTTATAAAGTGGCGGTTGCGCAATGTAGACAAAACCAGAGTCGATAAGGGGACGGAAAAATCTATATAGAAGCGTTAATAAGAGAGTTCGAATGTGGGCGCCGTCGACATCAGCATCGGTGGCGATAATAATTTTATGATAACGAAGTTTATTAATATCAAAAGTGTCTCCGATTGCTGTACCGAAAGCGACCACCAGATTTTTAATCTGTTCGCTTGCAAGCATACGATCCAGATGTGTTCGTTCAATATTTAGAATCTTGCCGCGTAAGGGTAAGATGGCTTGAATACGTCTGTCTCTTCCTTGTTTGGCTGTGCCGCCGGCAGAATCTCCCTCCACAATAAATAATTCTGATTCTTCGGCCGAATGGGATTGGCAATCAGCCAGCTTGCCGGGCAGGGTCATACCTTCTAACGCCCCCTTACGAAGAACCGAGTCCTTGGCGGCCTTGGCGGCTCTTCTTGCCTTGAGCGCAAGTATCACCTTTTGGATTATACTTCTGGCATCGTCTGGATTTTCCTCAAGATAAGCAGAGAAGCTCTCGCCGAAAATAGTGGTAACCATACTCTGTGCCTCCACGGTGCCAAGTTTAGCCTTGGTTTGTCCTTCAAATTGAATCTCGCGTAATTTAATTGAAATAACAGCGGTTAGACCCTCCAGTACATCATCCCCGGTAAAGTTGTCCTCCTTCTCGTTTATTAAATTATTTTTCCGGGCATAAGTATTTAAACTTCTAG
Source organism: Patescibacteria group bacterium (assembly GCA_038061835.1). Lineage (GTDB taxonomy): Bacteria > Patescibacteriota > Minisyncoccia > Phycocordibacterales > Zambryskibacteraceae > UBA5004. The sequence continues at coordinate 7,231 of JBBTYJ010000006.1, forward strand.
TTAATGCAGTTTTGAAACCGGTGACATGAGTACCGCCTTCAGCGGTATAAATATTATTTGCAAAAGGCAAAAGACGGGAAGAAATATCATCGACATATTGAAGGGCCACTTCTACTGTCTCGTAATCATTACCGTTGGTATTCTTTTCAACATAAAAAATATTCTTATGTATCGGTTTGCTATGTTCATTTTCAAATCGTACCAAAGACATCAATCCGCCCTCAAAATAAAAAGACATTGAGGGCGCATTTATACCCAGTTCGCGCAGATAGAAAATATTGTCCGGAAGTTCAGTGTTTTTTCTAGGGTACCAGGCTTCAAGAGCTCGGGCATCGATGACCGAGATGCGTAAACCTTTTACCAAATAGGCCTGTTGACGCAGATGGTTGGCAATGCGCTCAAAATTAAAATTGGTATCCGGGAAAATGGCCGGATCCGGCTGGAAGGTGATAATGGTACCGTGAAGTTTAGAGTTGCCAAGTTTTTTGACAGCACTCTTCTTTTTACCCTGACTATATTCTTGAGCATACACACCGCCGTCTCGGTGTACCTCGGCGCGACAATAGATAGATAGAGCATTAACTACGGAACCACCGACTCCATGTAATCCCCCGGATATTTTGTATCCCTCCCCGCTGAATTTACCACCGGCATGAAGTGTTGTCATGATTGTTTCAAGAGCAGAAACTTTTGTTTGCTTGTGAATATCTACAGGAATACCTCGACCATTATCGACTACGCGAACCCGATTGTTAGGTAGAAGAGTAATTTCTATATCGTTAGCAAATTCTCCCATAGCCTCGTCACGAGAGTTATCAAAAATCTCTGTTACGAGATGATGGAGACCGTCGGGACCGGTGGTTCCGATGTACATGCCGGGACGCTTGCGTACCGGTTCCAGCCCTTCTAAAACCGTGATAGATTCAGCGCTGTAAGTGCTGTTTTTCTTGGCTGGTTTATCTGCTTTCGGCATATGTATATTGCCCTGTATTTTAACATAAATGAGCCCCAAAAGAAAGGCGTTTGCGGTATTATTCTCGGCGGATTTTGCCGGCAAAATCAGTTTCCGTTCTCTCTTCGAGTTTAGAGTGAATCCTATTTATTTCTTCGTTTGTCAAGGTCCTTTCAATACTTCGATAAGTAACGCGAAAGGTATAACTTAACTTCCCTTCCCCGAATTTTTTGGCATTCTCATATTTATCAAGAAGTTCTACCTGTTCAACTAAATCTCCACCAATATCTCTGATGACATCAAAGTAGTCGTTCGGCACAAAGTCTTTGTTTACCACAAAAGAGATATCGCGCACGACCGGAGGAAATTTGGAAACCTCTTTGTATTTATTATCGAGCTTTAATTGTTGTTTAACTCTCTCATCATTTGACCAAAGTAGACGGATGTCCGGCAGATCCATACTGACAATGGCCAGTCTCTCTAAACCGAAACCAAAAGCCCAACCCGTATATTTTTCTGGATCTATGCCTAGATTTCTCAAAACTTTTTTGTGTACTACACCCGAACCCAAAACCTCGACCCATTTTCCGTCTTTTTCTATTTCCATTTCGATTGATGGATCTGTGAAAGGGAACACGTCTTCATTGAAACGATATTTTATATGATTGCCGAAAATAGCTTGAGCGATCTTTACTAGAACATTTTGGAGATCTTGAATGTCTATAACTTTTTGACTGCGTGGAACCAAATACCACCCGTCTATTTGATGGAATATGTTCATATGGTGACGATCGATTTCATCTTTACGATACACTTTGCCGTAAGAGAGCGCGCCGATTGTTTCATTATTTTTGATTCGTTTTTTGATTTGATCGTCTGAAAGATGGTAATACCACATCACAGTTGTTTGAGTTCGTAAGACATGGTTTTCGTCTACATAATATGTGTCTGACTTTGATCTGCTAGGATGGTCTAGCGGTGTGTTAAAAATGTCAAAACTAATATTGGTAGCAACAATTTCAGGAGATTTGATAATGTCAAAACCTTTAAATTCCGGCAAATTTACCAGACGTTTTATCAATTCATTTAACGGGTTGCCGGGTGTGCGGGACAAATCCGGCATGTTTAAAAATCTTTTTAAACGTTCCGATTCCGGGTCATTCTTACTTCCAAGAATTTCACGCAACCTTTTTTCTTCATCGGACTGTATAACTATATTTTCGAGCATAATCTCATATATTATGGTACAGTGAGACTTATCGCAAATGGCCGAGATTCAGACGCTTATCTTATATTGTTTACTTTTTATCACCCTATTTTTTGAGGTTTTTCTTCTTATTACCTATTTTGAAGTGAGAGAAGAATTGGACTTTGAAAGTAAACACGTCGGAAAGCATATTAAATGGTTCCCGACCGTGACTATTATTGTGCCATGTTTCAATGAAGAACGAACTGTTGAAAAGACCATTCGTTCACTTCTTGATCTGGATTATCCCAAGGAAAAACTTTCCATTATTATTGTTGATGATGGTTCAACAGACGAAACGCTTTCCCGTTTTGTTCAATTTGCAAAGCATCCGCAAATTGCTGTTTTGTCGAAAGAAAATGGTGGTAAGCACACGGCACTTAATTTTGCTCTAGAGAGGATTGAAAGCGATCTGGTTGGATGTCTCGACGCGGATTCATTTGTTAATGCCGATGCCTTGAGAAAGATGGTGCCATTTTTTGATGACATTGGCACCATGGCTGTTACGCCCTCCATTAAGGTTTATAGTCCAAGGAGTATTTTGCAGCATATTCAAAAGATTGAATACAGTTGGGGCATCTTTCTTCGTCGCATGCTTTCCTCTCTCGGCGCTCTTTATGTGACACCTGGACCGTTTTCCATTTTCCGCACCAGGGTCTTTCGAGAACTTGGCGGTTATCGTCACGCACATCATACCGAGGATCTGGAGATGGCTCTACGTTTGCAGAAACATCATTACAAGATAGTCAATTCTCATGGCGCGCATGTTTATACGGTTACACCGCTTAGATTTTCGGCACTCTTTAAACAAAGAGTGCGTTGGACATACGGTTTTTTGAACAACGTTATTGATTACAGAGAACTATTTTTTAATAGGAAGTATGGACACATCGGACTCTTTATTTTACCGATTGCCACTTCTTCTATTTTTTCCACTCTCTATATTGCTGGTCGCACAGTTTGGAATAACTTTTTTAGCATCTCCTCTATGTTAACCAAACTTCAAATAGTGGGATGGAACTGGAATCCCCCATCCCTTGATTGGTTTTTTATTAATACTAGTGTGGTATCCTTTCTAGCTTTAAGCGCTATTATCTTAACTCTTGTTATTCTATCTCTTGCTATTCGGTTAACCGAGGGCAAATTTACGATTACTAGAGGTATTTTTTATTATCTAGCGATTTATATTTTTATTGTGCCTTTATGGTTGATAAGGGCGGTTTTCAGCACTGTTTTTAGAAGACAAATCAGTTGGAAATAATTTGATATAGCTAAATAAAAATGATTAATTTAAAAAAATATATTGCCGCTCTTTCCATCACCGCTGTTATTTTCGGTACGGCTATCTATGTCTCGAACCTTTTTGGTCAAAAGAAACTTGAAGATGTCCATGCGATTGAAAATAGAGTGGCGCTGGATATTCTTTCGTCTGAGACTCAATTCATGCTTCTCGAAGAAACTTCTTGCAAGGATATTGGCCCAGGTTTTCTTTCCAAGGAACTTGGTTCTATCGGAGAAAGACTTACTTATGCCGAAAATCAAACCGAACTAAATACCAATGATCTTGAATATCTGAAGCGCTCATATTTTTTATTAGAGATCAAGGATTATCTTTTGATGAAACGATTGACGGAGAAGTGTGGCATCAAACCAACTTTTATTCTTTACTTTTATTCAACTAAAGATGTCTGCGAAGATTGTGAAAGGATGGGTTATGTCCTAACGGCGCTTCGAAATAAATATCCTGATTTACGAGTCTATTCGTTCGATTATAATTTTGATGTCGGGGCCATTGATACTCTCGTGTCTATCTATAAGGTTAGACCGGAGTTACCAGCTCTGATTATCAACGGCCTTTCGTACTACGGCTTTCATTCTGTCGAAGAATTAGAAAGTACTGTCCCGGCTCTTAAAGAACTTGCCCGTCGTGCAAGGGTAGCCGAACGAGCTACAACTTCTGTTAAAACCCTTGATTGATTGGGGTGAAAATGTAAACTAATACGGATTGCCACCTTAGCTCAGTTGGTAGAGCAACACTTTTGTAAAGTGAAGGTCCCCGGTTCAAATCTGGGAGGTGGCTCACTTCTTCTCGTCGTCTAGGGAGTCATCCTCGTAAATGTCATGGATTTCTCCGTTTCCCTTCTCAATATTGGAGATATTTTTGAAGAATTCTGAGATGCCGTCCGATTTCTTTAACAATTTCGAATCTCGCATACTGATAAAATATTGTTCACGTTTTTTCTCCGTAAAGGTCAATAATTTATTGTGCGATTTTCTATAGTAAATGGGAAGCTGTTTGTGTATTAAGAAAAGCATTCGTTCTTTACCTTCAGAATACAGATGAACAACTTGGTGATAAAGTTTTCGAATATGAATATTCCCTTTTGAAATTACATCCAGAATAAAAAAATCCCGTTCATTTTTAAGTTCCAATCTTTTTGTTGCTATAAGCAGTATGATCGCCAAACCGGAGATGCCAAAGGTGACAATAAATGTCATATTGTAATAAATCTTTAGAATTAGTTTATGGAGAAACGCACAAACTGTCCCACTTCAGTTCGTTCTCCAAATTTCTGTACGGTATTGTGTATGAGGTCGCTTATCTTTTGCTCGGGATCTTTAATAAAGGGTTGTCCGAGAAGAAGTGCTTTTTCTGTCGGGTTCATAGCTGCTATGTGCATGGCAATGTCTCGAGCAACTGATTTAAATTCAGGATTTTTGGCCACAAAATCGGTCTCACACAATAATTCTAGCATTACCCCGACCGTGTTGCCCGCGTGGATATATGCGACCACTACTCCCGCCCCAAGAGTGCGATCCCCCTTCTTTTTGGCAATTTCTGCCCCTCTTTTCTTTAATAGAGCAATAGCCTTGTTCTTATCGCCACCAGCCTCTTCAAGTGCTTTGCGGCATTCCATAATAGAAAGACCAGTTTCCTCACGCAGAACCTTGATCTCTTCGGTGCTAATCATTAAAATAAATTTTCATTTATTAATTTGCAAGTTCCAACAACCATTATTCTTTTGGCGCACTGGCGATTTCTCTTTTTCTATCCTCAAGACCCTTTTTATATGCGGTTACTAGTTCCTGAAGGACAAAAACAATAGTCTGTCTTGAGGCATCATTACCCGGAATCGGATAATCAAGTTTATAGAGATTGGTGTCGGAACCAGCTAGAGCAACGATTGGGATACGCATTTTACGCGCTTCGGCGACGGCCGTATATTCTTTCTTTGGATCTACTATTACGATAAATTTTGGCAATGATTTCAATTGAGCAAGTCCGCCAAAATAAATTGTCAGTTTATCAATTTTACGATCAAAAAGCAGGTGTTCTTTTTTTGTATATTTACTGAGTTCTCCTTTATCTTTTTGGTCTACAAGTTCTGCTAATCGGGCTATACGTTTCTTAATTTCGCTAAAATTTGAAAGAGTGCCTCCAATCCAGCGTCCGGCGACATAGGGCATTTCAAGATCTGAAGCAGCTTTTTTGATCGCTTCTCTTGCCTCACTTTTACCGCCAACCCATAAGGCCATTGCTCCCTCCTTACCCTTTTCTTCGACAAAAGCAAGTGCTTTATCAAGTTCTTTTTTTGTTTTGTCTAGGTCAAAAATCTCAAAATTATTTTTTGATCCAAAAATGAAAGGTTTAACGGAAGGGTGTCTACGTGATTTTATAAAACCAAAATGAGCCCCAACGGAAAAAAGGGCCTTAATCTTGTTGTTTTTAGTGTCTTTTGTATTGTGGTTTATTTTTTCCACAGCCGCTCCAGTCTAGCAGAAAGGTTAATTTTATACAACAGACTCACTGTTTGTTTGGTTCAGTAAATCTTCTTTTGTGGCATCTAAAATAGGTTCAATATCTCCTTTAAAAATTCTTTCAATATTATGCCACGATTTTTTAATACGATGATCAGTTACCCGATCTTGAAGGATGTTATACGTGCGAATTTTTTCTGATCTGTCGGCAGTACCAATTTGGGCCTTTCTATTCAAAGAATGTCTGGAGGCCTCCTCCTCTTCTTTTTTGGCTTCGAGTTTGGCAGAAAGAATGCTCATTGCCTTCTCGCGATTTTTTAGTTGGCTTCGCTCGGCAGTAGAACGCACCTCGATACCTGTTGGTTTGTGGACAATTCTTACCGCCGTTTCTACCTTGTTGACGTTTTGCCCGCCAGCGCCTCCAGAGCGGGAAAATTCTATCTGCAGATCTGCAGGCTTAATTTCTAATTTTGTTTTTTTGCGGATGGGTAAGATCGCTACCGAGGCGGTAGAAGTATGAACTCGACCCATTTTTTCGGTTGCCGGTATTCGTTGAATACGATGCACACCGGTTTCGAAGCGAAGTTTCTCATACACCCCCTCCCCTCTGATTTCTATGGCCGCTTCCTTGTATCCGCCGAGGGTGCTTGTGGATTCATACAGTATTTTTACGTCCCAATTCTTGAGGCCAGAATATAAAACATACATGTTAGCCAACTCTTTGGCGAAAAGTGCCGCTTCTTCTCCGCCAGCGCCGGCGCGGACTTCCAAAATGATTTCATTCGGAAATTCCTCCGTTTTCACTTTTTCTTGTTTTTTCCACTCTTGCCAATCCATTATTTCTTAGCTTTAGCTCTGGATTGCTTTTGTTTAAAGCGCTCGACTCTGCCGGCGGTATCAAGCATTCTCACTTCTCCCGTGTAGAAAGGATGAGTGGCAGATGATATTTCTACCCGAAAAACAGGATATTCCTTCTTATTTGATTTAGCCTTAGCGATCTCTTTGGTAGCCACCGTGGAAGGTATAATAAATTCTGTACCGTCAGAATTGTCAATAAATAGCACCGGCCGATAGTTTTGTGGATGTATTTCCTTTTTCACTTGGACTGCATTCTATCAGAAAATCAAAGCCCCTGCAAGAAATCAATGTCTCTTTGAATGGTGCTTGCTTTTGACATAACGCTATTACCATAACTTAGCCCCACATTGGCCCCGTTGCTTCCGTAACATGTTTTGCCCGAATAATATCGGCACGCGGCGGTGCGTTGATCGGTAAATGGATCGCCGGTTGTACCCAAAAGATCTTTCAAAAAAATAGCCATAGCCATAATGGCATCATGAGGATCCCATGGATTGGGTGTCGTTTTGTTTACCGCGGTCTTAATCCTGTCCATCATCAGATTCCATGTTGAAGGAATGAATTGTGCCGGACCCATGGCGCCACCATAACCAAAAGTTGCAGAAACTGGACAGGAGACCTTAGTTTCAAGAGGGTTACCTCCAAGATTGTTTAAGATTGATTGCAAAGGAGGCAAATCGCGCGTCGGATGAATGCCATTTTTAAAAATGGTGCCACTTTTTATACTTTTTGTCTCACCGCCCGTGAGATTGATGATCACACAGGATCCGACATTGGCACCCAGATTAGATTCTTGTAGAAGAATAGCAAGTATCAAGGATGATTTGACACCGGTCTGTGCTCTGGCCGCTTCAGCATACTGAAGCGCTGTACCGAAGGGGATAGCCACGGAATCTCGCAAAGGAAAGAGAGCCGCTCGAATTTGCACCGCCCTGGCCTGTCTGTCGGCAAGAACCTGTTCATACGTTTTTTCCTTAGTCTTATTTATGGCCAAAAGAGTTTTTTTCTCCGCTTGGCTTATTTCTACTTCCTTTTTTGATGCTTCGAGGGATGCCCGAGCGGCCGCTTCTACTTCCCTTTTTTTATTTAGAGTGGCCTTTTCTGCTTCGGTTAATTGTCTTATATTTCTTAATTCTGTAAACAAATCGGCGAGAGCTCGTTTAGTAGAGGCGTAAGTGTCTATATCAACAAAGAATTCCGAGATATTTTTATTGCTAAACATGGTCTCAACCAGTGAATAAGAATTAATATCGTTTGTTTTGCGTAGAATATCTGCGATAGCTTTTTTGCCCTTTGCGACGCGATTATCCAAAACAGAAATCTCCGATTGTTTAGTCGCAATATCTTTTGTCAGATTTGCAATAGCAATATTTTTGCCTTTGATATTGGCTTGAGCGGCGTTGATTTTTGCAGTCAATGCCGCTATGTCTGTAGCAAATGAAGCGCTGTCTTTTCTTGTTTTATTTAGTGTTTCTGTCCATTCGGTAATTTCCTTATTACATGCTTCCAATTCTCGTTCAAGTTGAGCTCGACTTTTACCGGCTATTTGATCGGTACAAGCAGACTCCTCGGCCCGCAGCATCGTCGGTAAAAATCCAATAAAAAAAATAACTAAAAATATTAAGAACTTACGCATTATGATAACGTTTAACATTTAACCACTCGCTCAAACGTTTAAAACTATTTAATATCGGTTTTTTCTTCTTTCTCTGTTTCCTCCGCTTTCTCTTCTTTACCCTTCTTTTCCACTTCTATCGCCGAAAGATCTACCGCAGCCGCTTCTTCCTCCTTCTCCTCACGTGGAGCGGAGATCGTGGCAACCACTTCTTCAGGATTGACCAACAATGTTACTCCTTTAGGTAAGGTAATATTTTGCGCTAAAATTTGATCACCAAAGTTTACCAGGGAACTTATCTCTACCTTAATATTGTGTGGTAAATCTTTGGGCATAGCCTTCACTCTTAATTCATGAAGAACCTTTATAAGCATACCCCCCATGTCTTTAACCGCCGGGGAGAATCCGATAAATTCAAGCGGTAGTTCCACTTCAACTTTATGACCCTTCTCAAAAACGTAAAAATCCGCATGTCGGGGGGTGCCGGTAATGGGATCTAAATCCACGTCTTGGATAAGGCTTTCTTTAATACCATTATCTGTTTCCAGCGTGACTACGCTGAATGTTCCCGCCTTTTTCCAAACCTTTAGAAAGTCAATTTTAGGAATGGAAATAGGGGTAGATGCTTCTTTTTTACCGTAAAAAACGGCAGGGATTTTCCCTGTTTTCCTGACTGTTTCTGGCTCAATATGAGTATCCCGCCCCTCTGTCTTCAAAGTAAGCATCCCCGTATTCTACCTAATTACATGGAAAAAGAAAGCGGGACCACTGAAGGGTCCCGCGGCGGGAGTTACGAAACAAAATTACTCTGGAACGCTATGCGTTGCTGGATCGGACTTTTGCTTTAGCTGGGCGATCGCCACATTAGTGAAGATGTAGGCGCCAACTATTAATATCAGTATCGCAACGGCAATTCCGATCGCAATACTAATTCCAGAACCTCTGAAATAGAAGGGGATTCCGAAAACAGCAACGAGCGCGAGTAATTCCGTTAATACGAGTATTCCGAGTGCTTTCATGGTAATCTCCTGAGCTTCTGTTAGTCCGTTGTTAGTCCGTCACGATCCTATCATGATTTAACTCTGATGTCAAGATAATTTATTCGGTTGCTATGTGAGATTCAAGATACTCTAAAGTTCCGTTAACTTTCTTACCGGGGTTGAAAATATTCTGAGGGTCAAAGATTTCTTTGGTTTGTTTGAATAATTTTAATACTTCCGGATTATACATTTTGTTCAAATATGGCGTGCGAACAATGCCGTCATTGTGTTCTGCGGTAATTGATCCGCCAAACTCCCCTATCAAATCATAAAATTTATCCGACACGATTGTAATCTTGGCGCGTTCACTCGCTTTCTTTAAATTCATAAGTGGAATAATGTGGAAATTACCATTACCGGCATGGCCCGCAATATTAGCCGCTATGCCATTGTCTTTCAATATCTTAAGCGCCTTTGGTAAAAATTTTGGTATTTTCTCAACTGAAATACAAAAATCGTCTATGAAAGGCGCCGTTCTTTTGCCTCCAACATGCTGGCGTAAGAGATTGAAAGATTCTCTGCGCATTACCCAAAATTTATTTTCCTCCGAATCTTTTTCTATTGTTCTGTGCCAGACCTTAAAAGGCTTAATTGCCTGAATTATTTTCTGAACCTTAGTCTTCACTTCCGCTTCCGTATCTTCCGCGATTTCTACCAAAATGACCAGTTTAGGAAGACCCAGCATTTTAGCCCCAATCAGAGCTTCTGGGATAAATTTCAGAACAAAGGAGAAGAAGGTGCTACCGGCTCTTTTAGCGATCTCCGGCATAAAGCGAATGCCCAGTTTAAGCGTCTCGTCGTCAAATGTTTCCAAACTTTCCGGATCATACGGTAGGAGAGCATTGACCACTTGGGGCAATTCGTTCCAAGATTTGAAGAAGAGCGCAATCATGTCGTGGTGAGTCTTTTCTCGAACCAATTTTATTTTGGCTTCTGTTACTATGCCTAAAGTTCCTTGCGAACCGACTATCAATTTGTTCAAATCAAAAGTTTCCCTGTTCCATATGTTCCATAAATAATAGCCGGCCGAGTTTTTTGATACTTTTGGTTTTGCTTGAGCCAAAATTTCTTTATGTGTTTCCACCAGTTCAAATAGATTTTTATAAATATTTCCTTCAAAATCTTTCTGAGTAATTTTGGCCTCCAGTTCGGTTTTCTTAAGAGGTCTGACCGTATATTCGTTACCATCCGAAAATATTATTTTGGATTCCAGGACGTAATTTTCCATTTTGCCATACCGTAGAGTTCTCTCTCCGGCACAATTGTTGGCAATCATGCCACCGAGCGCGCAGAGATTCTTGGAGGCTGGAAAACACGGCAAGATCAGATTCTTTGCAAGCGTTTGTTTTTCAAAATCGCGATAAAAGACGCCTAATTGAGTGATGATACTTTCGCCAGTTATCTCACCGGTATGATTCATATGTTTAGATATGTCGGCAATAATCGATTCGTTAAGGGGCCCGCCAGTCATATCTGAACCTGCGGCCCTGATGGTGACTGAGTGATTAGGATTTTTGCCTAGCCATTTGACTAGATTTTTTAAATCCTCGGTATCATTTGGAAACACCACCAGTTTCGGTTTTACTTCAAAAAGTGATGCGTCGTGCGAATATGTTTTAAGCACTTCTTCAGTATCATAAATTTCTCCCTTGAAAAACTTTTCAATCTCTCCCGTTAAATTCATAATTTGTTAAAAAGTCTAAGTCGTTTATTAATTACTTTTTTCATCTCTTCTACACCCTCGGCTAAAAATTTATAAGGCGCTATTTCATCAGATTTTATCCCTTCTTCTATACCCTCTTTGTAAGCGATTCTAAGTTCGGTATTGATGTGGATAATTCTAATACCGGCATCTATCGCCGCCGAGAAATCATCATCAGATATACCCGAACCTCCATGAAGAACTAGAGGAACCTCTACTTTTTTCTTGATAGATTTAATCCGTCCTATATTTAATTTAGGGTTACCAGTTTTAATTATGCCATGTACATTGCCAACTGATGGAGCGAAGAGGTCCACGCCGGTTTCCAGGACAAATTTGGCTGCCTCCTGTGGATCAGTTTGAGTCTTTTCAGAAACACCTCGCGGTAATTCATTTATCACTTTCGATGACTGACCAATGAAACCCAGTTCCCCTTCCACCATTGTTCCTGTGCCTCTTGCTCTGGCATAATCAACAACCTTTTTTGTTAATTTTATATTTTCCTCATATTGCTTCTCTGCCTCGTCAATAATGACACTGTCCACTCCGGCATCAATGGCCAGTTTTGCTTTCTCTATCGAATAAGTGTGATCGGCGTTGATAAAAACGGGAAACCCGTTTGTTCTTGCCGTTTTTACCAAAGAAACCGCCTCAGCCAGTCCAATAAAATCTCTCTCGCCTTCCGAAACCCCGATAATAACTGGAACATTGAGTTTTTTTGCCACTTCTACCACTGCCTTAAATCCTTCAGAGTCCGAAATGTTAAAATGCCCAAGAGCAACGCGTTTTTCTTCCGCCCACGTCAGATATTCTCTCAAAGTTTTCATTACAATAATTATATCATGGTAGAATAATTCCTATGCATGATTTCGTAGCTATTGGCGATACTGTCACAGATGCCTTTATCAAACTTCATGAAGCAAAAGTAAATTGCGATATTGATCGGGAAAACTGCACTATCACTTTGGCCTTCGGTGAAAAGATTCCCTACGAATCGGTTGAGGTGGTGCGCGCTGTGGGTAATTGCGCCAATGCCGCTGTAACCGCAGCTCGTTTAGGACTCTCTCCTGCCTTGGTGTCGGATTTAGGTGATGATCAAAATGGTAAAGAATGTTTGGAAAGTTTGGAGAAGAACAAAGTAGATCGGATTTTTATTAAAATTCATCCCAGCAAGGAGACAAACTATCATTATGTCTTGTGGTATGAAGACGATCGCACTATTTTAGTCAAACATCATCAATACGATCGGATCTTGCCTGATGTCGGAGAACCTAAGTGGCTTTATCTAACTTCTCTGGGAGGTGATACTTTAGAGTATCATGAACAGATCAAAAAATATCTCAAGAATCATCCTCAAACTCGATTGGCTTTTCAGCCCGGCACCTTTCAAATACAACTCGGCCCCAAGACTTTAAAAGATATTTATGTCGCTACAGATATTTTCTTTTGTAATGTCGGAGAAGCTGAAAGAATTTTAAATTTAAATACGCTCGGGATAAATGAACTTCTTAAACGCATACATGCGCTTGGACCCCAAACAGTAATCATCACCGATGGCATCAAGGGCGCCCATGCGTTTGATGGTAAAAATTTTTATTTTCAACCGCCATATCCGGATCCTAAACCTCCATATGAACGTACCGGCGCCGGTGACGCATTCTCCTCAACAACTGTTGTCGCTTTGGCGCTTAATCATAATTTGCCCACGGCTCTTGCATGGGGAGCCGTTAATTCAATGTCGGTGGTTCAATACGTTGGTGCCCAAAAAGGTCTTCTTACTCGTCCTCAAATAGAAAAATATCTAAAAGATGCTCCAACTGATTTTATAGCCAAACAAATAAATTAATTACCTCTTTAGAATTTTATTAACTGCTTTAATAATACTTTCCGGATCCATACCGTAGTATTTGATAAGTTCATCCGGAGTACCTGATTGACCAAATTGGTCATCTACTCCGATAAATTCCATTGGTACTGGGTAATTTTTAGTCAAACATTCTGCTACAGCCGAACCCATACCGCCTCGAATCTGGTGTTCTTCCACTGTTACAATTCTTCCAACTCTTTTGGCAAGATCTATAACTGCTTTTTCATCCAAAGGTTTAATAGTTGAAAGATTTATTACTTCAACTCCAACTCCCCTACTCTCAAGTTCTTTGGCTGCCACAAGAGCTTTGTAGAGAAGCGCGCCTGTGGCGATAACACCGACCACAGGTTTATCTGACTGCCAAAATATTTCTGCCTTGCCTATTTCAAACGGCGTTTTCATAGTAGTTATAATGGGTGTTTTTTCACGAGCCAGACGAAGATAAACCGGCGTACCGGTATCAACGCTTGCGAGGGTGGCTTTCTTAGCTTCAATAGCGTCACAAGGCGAAATAACCACTATACGAGGCATTACTCGAGTAATGGCGATATCTTCTATGGCTTGATGTGAGCCGCCGTCAGGGCCAACCGACACTCCGGCATGAGAGCCGGCAATTTTTACCGGTCGATTGTTATAGCAAATAGTAGTACGGACTTGCTCCCAATTTCTTCCGGGAGAAAACATGGCATAAGAACTGATGAATGGGATCTTGCCCATAGCCGCGAGCCCAGATGCCACGGAAGCTAGGTTTTGTTCGGCTACTCCCATCTCAATAAATCTTTCTGGAAACTTTTTAGCAAAGAGATCCATTTTAGTGGACTCTGTTAGATCTGCGCAAAGTCCCACAACATTGATATTTTTTTCTCCCGCTTGTAATAAACCCTCGCCAAATCCTTGACGAATCGGCACTTGTTCAACTTTTACATCGAACATTTTTGTATTCAATTTTAAATCTGGATTTATTGGCATATTATTTCGTAAATTTAAAAGTGGAGAGGATTTTTGAAAGAATTTCCTCGCTATCATAATATCCTTTGGGGTCGCTATACCAATAAACAAATTCGCCGGAATTATTTTCTTTTGACCATTGCGTCAGTACAAAAAAATCTTCTTTTGATGAAACGATTTTAAAGGTCTTTTTTATCAGTAAGGCGTTATTAGTATTTATTTTCTCTTCTTTCAATAAGCTTAAGTCATCGCCCCAATTTATATCCTTGATCGGCATAATGATAGTAAAAGTTAAAAGGCCTTCGGCATCTGTAAACTGAGTAGTGGAATTCAACTCCACCGAATGACCCCAATCTTTAGGATAATTGAACTCAAACCCGTATTTTTCGTTGCGATAGGTCTGCCAAGCGGAGGTATCAATTTTTGTGCCAAAGGACGTTGATGGCGTAGTGCGTTCGGCATTTTTCGGCCCCTTATTAAACATCATTAAAAATGCTTTAAAATAGTTCTTGCAATTTACATTATCAATGCCCGGAAATACTTCTTGCGGAGATTTCAATCCAGAACTAGTCGGGCCAACAGTCTCGCAATAGGTGCGAAAAACTAAAAAGTATATTCCAGCCAATGCCACCAATGTTAATATAATTATAATTATGAGCCGTTTATTCATGTTCACTTTTGATTTTACCGCCCAACGTTCTTAATTCATTGATAGCCATCTTTTCCTCCTCCTTATTTGGCGGTTTTCCATGCCATCGATAATCTCGTTCGAATTGTTTAACCCCTTTGCCGGCAATAGTATGGGCAATAATAACCGTCGGTTTACCAAAAATTGTTTTTGCCGTTTCAAACGCGTCGGCAATTTCTTCCATATTATGGCCGTCTATTTCTATAACGTGCCAGTTCCATGCTCGCCATTTATCCGAAAGCGGTTCAAGGGGCATGACATTTTCTGTATAACCGTCTATTTGAATATTATTTCTATCCACAACGGCAACAAGGTTATGAAGTTTTTCCTTGCCGCCAAGCATTGCCGCTTCCCATGTTTGGCCACATTCCAACTCCCCGTCGGAAAGTAGCGCATAGATACGTCTACTACTCGTCAGACCATGGTCAATTTTATCCGCTAGGGCCATACCCACGGCCTGAGAAAGTCCAGAACCCAAAGGACCAGAGCTGGTTTCAACCATCGGTAAAAAATCGCGATGGGGGTGTCCTTGTAAGCGTGAACCGAATTTCCTAAGCGTTTTGAGTTCTTTAATTGGGAAATATCCGCTGTGGGCCATAGTGGCATAAAGCACGGGACAAATATGGCCGTTTGAAAGTACTAGCCTGTCTCGTTCCGGCCAATCGGGGTTTTGCGGGTCATGCACAAGAGTGTGGAAAAAAAGTACGGTAAAAATATCCGCCATATCCAAGGGTCCTGCGGTGTGGCCGGAACCCGCGTCTTCAAGAATATCAATGATACTGATACGAATATCATTGGCCCTTTCCTCCAATCGTTTTATTTGTTCGTCAGTAATTGCCATAAATCTTTAAACCCTGATCCCACTATCAATCTATCTATACCAAGATTCAAAAGTTTTTGATAATTTGTCACATTTATCCCACCGTCTACGCTTACAGATAATTTAGGAAATTTTTCTTCCACCTCCTTTATTCTATCAAAAATTTTTGGATCAAAGGGGTGGCCCTGTTCACCGATTTCGTCTATAGACATCAGATGAATAAAGTCTACCATTGGCGCCTGCTCTAATTCTTTTGATAAAAACTCCCGCATCTCTATTTCTAAACCAATTTCCGCTTGGCCACGATATTTGAGAATTTCAGGAGATGACTCGTGGACAATCACTCTTTTAGCTCCCCGTTTTATCCATTGGGCGATTATTTTTTCCGGTTTTCTAACCATCAAATGCGCTTCAAACTTTTTGTCGATCGGTACCCATACGTCTTTTTCCAGAACGTCAATATGAATAAATTCAATCTCATCGGGTATTTCAGCAAGTTTCAACTTTAGATCCGAGGTATTGGTAGCAAGGATGGCTGGAATAATTTCACTCATCCCGTTAGAAGCTAATGCTTATAAAAATCTCGGTAAAAATTGACATGGTGTTTAATTTAACGGGCTTCTAACGGGACTCATGAATACGCTCCATCTTAGCGATACGTCTTTTGTATTTCTCGGTATTCTTGAATGGAGTATTGAGCCATTCTTTGACTGCTTCCTGCATTTCTATTTCGGTGATAAATCTGGCTCCCAAAGAAAGTACATTGGCATCGTTATCAGCTCGGGAAATTTTTATAATAGATTCGCTTTCTTCCTTCACAATGCATTGTCCTTGGCCGTAATACACTGTAGCTCGAACATTTTTAAATTTATTGGCGGCCATACCTTCACCCTGACCGGAGCCGCCCAAAACAATTCCTCTGACTTCATTTGGGTGCATAGATACTTCGCGAGCCACCGGAATTATAAAATCGGGATAATCATCATTTTCGTTATATTCGAACGGTCCTTTGTCTTCCACTTCGTGGCCAAGTTCTTTCAAATACTGAATTAGTTTATCTTTAAGCCCAAACCCCGCATGATCTGATCCGATATATATTTTCATATGTTCCCTGCCACTTTTCTCACATGTTCCACTAAGGTCGCCGTATAGCCGGCTTCGTTATCATACCAGGAAAAAACTTTGATAAGGTCATCCCCTAACGTGCGCGTTAATGTGAGGTCAACAATCGCGCCATATGGTTCGCCAATTATGTCCGTTGAAACAATCGGGTCCTCGGTAGTTTTTAAACTTTTTGACCAACGCGCGTTTGTGACGGCATTTTTGAAAATCTTATTTATTTCATCCACAGAGGTTTTTGTATTTGTGAGCACAGTCATTATAGAAAGCGAGCCTGTGATAGTCGGAACACGTATGGATTCGGCTTGAAATTTTCCTTCAAGTTCCGGAATGGCTTGAATTACCGCTTCAGCCGCCCCTGTCGTAGAAGGTACGATATTTGCCGCCGCCGCTCTTCCTCTTCTCGGATCTTTCACATCAGGCCCATCAACTAATTTTTGACTTGCTGTATAACCGTGGACAGTAGTCATCGCCGCGCGCTTTATGCCGAAATTTTCTAAAATTATTTGCATGACAGGGGCCACAGAATTTGTAGTGCAAGAGGCATTACAGGTGATGGGATTTTTGGTAGAAAATCTATCATCATTTACTCCGATAAGCGCGGTGACAACATCCTCTCCGGCGGGAGCCGTAATCACAACCCTTTTTGCCCCGGCGGCAATATGCGCTCGGGCTTTCTCCGCTGTGGTAAACAAACCTGTTGATTCGACAACGATATCCACACCCAGTGAATCCCAAGGAAGTTTTGTTGGATCTTTCTCGGCAAAAAATTTTACCTTCTTGATCTCTTCCTCGCATCGTCCATAAACGGAATCGTATTTAAACAGATATTTAAGTGTTTCTGGATCAGCCAAATCGTTTATGGCCACTGTTTCTAAATGCTTGTCATTATGCGTGGCTCGTAAAAATGCTCGGCCTATTCTTCCAAATCCGTTAATTGCAATTCGTGTTGCCATTTGATTATTGGTTGTATTGTATCACGGTGCCTATATCAATATTATACATATCGCTTGAACCGGCGGGAAGCTCTAAGACGTATTTAATTGGTTGATTAGGATAAAATACTTGCGGAAAGGTCTCTGGAGAAACTTCTTTCTCTATGCCGATAATTTCAAATTGATCGTTAATCCAGATAAAATCAAGGGCGAAATTCATATTTTTCATCCAGAATCCATATTGGTCTGGTTGTTCAAAAACAAATAACATACCCGTACCGCTAAGTAAAGTTTTTCTATTTGATAAACCTTGTGTTCGTGTTTTTGGAGTACTTGCCACTTCTACCTGGATAACAACTCCGTTTATATTGACAGTATTAAGTGAATTATTTTTAACAATTGATTTATTAAAAAATAAAATAAATGATCCAACAATAATAATCAATCCCAAAAAAAGAAAAAATAAATCCCCAATTTTATTATTGGTTAAACTCATTCCCTTTCAGTATAACAAAAAGCCCCCAAGGGGCTTTTTGTTAAATTTGCTTTGAGCGAATTACTTACATAGGTCGACGGTCGCGAGGAGCGCGAGGTTCCAACGGACGAGCAACGTTGACGGTCAACTTTCTTCCTTCGAAGTCCTGACCGTTATACATATTGATAGCCGCTTGCGCCTCATCGTCATTAGTCATCTCGACGAATCCAAAACCTTTGCTTCTGCCGGTCATGCGATCAATGATAATTGATGCAGAGGAAACAG
>JBBTYJ010000007.1:0-48071 GCA_038061835.1 Patescibacteria group bacterium
TGCCAAGATAGCTCAGTTGGTAGAGCACATCCATGGTAAGGATGAGGTCCCGGGTCCGATTCCCGGTCTTGGCTCAAAGATTAAACTTTTTGTTACAAATGCTACACTTAGAACATGGATGAGCAAGAACTTAAGAGACAGCTATCATTTATTCCGAAATTAGAGGGAAATTTGTCTCGGACGGAGATTAAGGAATTCGATAATGTTATTGTTTGCGGGATGGGCGGTTCCGCTTTGGCGGCAAGAATTCTCTTCTTTCTTGATCCGACTTTTCCGGTTTGGCTTCATGACGATTATGGTCTGCCAGCCAAAAACGAGGGGAAGGTTTTATACATAGCCATATCGTATTCCGGCAATACGGCTGAAACATTGAGTTTTGTCAAAGAGGCACTGAAAAAGAAATATTCTCTAATCATAATTACTTCAGGGGGGGTGCTTTTGGATTTGGCAATCAAAAATAAAATATTGCATATTTTGATTCCCTCCGGTTTTGTTCCCAGAAATGCCGTTTTGTACATGCTGCGCGCGCTTCTTTACGTAATAAACCGTGAGAATTTATTTTTAGAATCCGACGCAAGACTTTTTGATTTTTCAAAAGCCTCTGAACACGGATTAGAGTTTGGTAAAAAATTTGAGAACAAAATTCCGCTCATCT
The DNA here is from genome assembly GCA_038061835.1 of Patescibacteria group bacterium. GTDB lineage: Bacteria > Patescibacteriota > Minisyncoccia > Phycocordibacterales > Zambryskibacteraceae > UBA5004. The sequence continues at coordinate 656 of JBBTYJ010000007.1, forward strand.
ATGCTTCGAGGGAAAATCAGGCTCTGGCTTACATATGGAAGATAGTGTTAAACGAGACGGGAAAGATCCCAGCTTTCGTCAATTATTTCCCCGAACTTGCCCACAATGAAATACAGGGACTTGTTTCGGAGACAGCAGGATCTGTTGCCGAGCACCTGAAAGTTTTACTCCTTTTGGATAGGGAAGACAGTAACGAGCTTTCGCGGGTCATGACGGTCTTTCAATCCACGGCTTCTGCATACGGCGTGGAAGTATTTTCTCTGGATTTGCCTGAGGGTAAAACCAACAAGCTTCTTTATGTTTTATCTGTGGCGAGCGCTACCGCTCAGGTCGTTGCCAGATCTCACGGAGTTGATGCAAATAGCGCCCCTTTTATAGAGAAATTGAAGACATTGTTATAGGGGTCTCGATGCTACTTTTTGTCGTTTAAAAGAGTTATCATAAGTGAAGGGAACAATATTATAATAAGTGTTGGAGCGCATACACATGCGCTCCGTTCCCTTACCTGATGAATAAGATTGTACCTAAATTATCAGATACCAAGATACTGAAAGATTCGCAGGATTATCCCTGGATGTTTGGAATGTTGGTTGATCGTTATCAAGAGGTTTTTTTACGCAGAGGTTTCAGTATTCTTCATTCCCGGGATGATGCTGAAGATGCGGTGCAAGATACTTTTATTAAGATATACAAAAATGCCCACAAATTTGAGGAGCAGAAAAATGCCAATTTCCGATCATGGGCTTACAAGATTCTTACCAATACCTGCTATGATTATGCTTCCCGAAAATATGTCAGTTTTAATCGTTTTGCGTCGATGGATTTTTCCGACCTCGATGTTTCCGGTAATGTGGAATTCTTCTCTGATAAAGAACGGGCGTCATTTGTCCGGTCGGTATTGGCGCGTTTGCCACAACGCCTGTCTCGTCTTCTCTCACTCTATTTCTTTGAATATAAAAGTTACGAGGAGATTGCTTTTATGGAGCATCTTTCTCTCTCGGCGGTGCGCTCAGGTCTTTACCGAGCCCGAAAACAATTTAAAAACCTTGCTCTCACAATGATATGATTCTTGTAAATATAAAAACTAGAATACTGTTCGGTGTCTATGCTATATATTGCATACGCAAATTAAAACATCCGTTAGTGGCTGAATCTCTTATTTTAACTATTTTAACGGCGATTCTCTTTTATTTTGTTTCTATTTCTAGTGTTTTAGAAAACATGTTGACATCAGAAAATTCGTACGCTTATTTTGTAAATGCATTTTCAGAAGCTGAACTTTTGATTCAATTTATATTATTATCTGTCGGAGTAATCAGTCTTTTTTTTGTGCGCAATATCGCCTCTTATTCATCTGAATTCAGACGACGTCTTAGTTTTATATAATCTTTTAATTATTGGCTTTTTTTGCTAAAGTAAGCTCGAGTTTCTTGCTAGTGCCGAAGTAGCTCAGTTGGTAGAGCGGCGGTATCGTAAACCGCAGGTCGCCGGTTCGATCCCGGCCTTCGGCTCATGGAGAAAGAGAAAATTCAGAAGAAAATCGCAGAGATAGAACGAGCCATGAGTTCAGCGGAATTTTGGGCGGACAAAGACAGGGCCCAAGCGACTATTTTGGAACATGAAACCTTGAAAAATAAACTTGCCGGGGTAGGAAAGTATGATTCTGGTGATGCCGTGATGACTATTTTCTCCGGCGCGGGCGGTGATGATGCCGAGGATTTTTCGAATATGCTTCTGACAATGTATTTAAAATATGTTTCAAAAATAGGTTGGACTTTCTACCTTATTCATGAAAATAAGAATGATCATGGCGGATATAGGAACGTCACGATTGAGATCAGAGGCAAGAATGCATACGGCATCCTAAAAAATGAATCCGGTGTGCATCGGCTTGTGCGCATCTCGCCATTCAACGCTGGTAAAAAGAGGCACACTTCCTTCTCCATGGTAGAGGTGGTGCCAAAATTCGAGAAAGCTGGCGAAATTAAGATTCCAGAAACAGATTTGCGATTTGAATTGTCCAGAGCCGGTGGTCCAGGTGGGCAAAATGTTAACAAACGCGAAACGGCGGTACGGGTGGTTCATATTCCGACCAATCTTTCCGCGCACGTCACATCAGAACGTTCTCAAGCTCAAAATAAGGAAAAAGCTATCGCGATTCTTACCGGCAAGCTCTATAAGCGGATAGAAGAAGAACGTCTGGCCAAAGAAAAAGGAATGTATGTTTCGAAAACTACGCAGATAGAATGGGGTAATCAAATTCGTTCATATGTATTGCATCCATACAAAATGGTTAAAGATCACAGAACAAGCGTTGAAGTTCATGATGTTGGCAATGTTTTAGACGGCGACTTAGGAATCTTTCTTGAAGCGGAGAAGAATCTATGATAGTGTGGCGCAATGCTTAAAATCAGATTACAAAGGGTGGGGAGAAAACATGAACCAAGCTTCAGGCTCGTCCTGACTGATTCTAAAAGAGCAACCCGCAGCGGTGGTTTCAAGGAAATTCTTGGTACATATGATCCTCGTGCATCGGTTGGCAAGACAGATATCCTTAAGACCGAACGCATTAAATACTGGCTTTCTCAAGGTGCAAGCCCCACTGATACCGTTCATAATCTCTTGGTCAAACATCAAATTATTAAGGCCCAAAAAATTAATGTGTCCGCCGTGTCTAAAATGGTGGAGAATAAACCAGGAGTAGAGGAAGGTGTTATAATGAAACTGGAGACCGAAAAGGAATCCGTCTGATTAGCCCCTAACCAAATAGAAGAGCATGATTGATGACGTCAAATTTCTAGAATACGTTGTGAAGGCACTAGTGAATTATCCGGATGATATAAAAATAAAAAGGACCGTTGATGAACTGGGAGTGTTAATGACTCTGGATGTACATCCTGATGATATGGGTAAAGTGATTGGCCGTAGTGGTAATACCGCTAAGGCAATTAGGGTACTTCTGCGTGTGGTAGGCATGAAAAATAATGCCCGTATAAATCTTAGGATTAATGAGCCTACGGGAACTGGAGAGACCTCATGGCAAGAAAGACGCGGGTCCACTACTTCTAATGCCAACACCTCCAAAACTCTGGATGAAGCGATGAATGATCTGAATCTCTAACAATTCTCGGTACATTCAGGATAAAATGCATTTTCATATTGTTACTTTGTTTCCTAAGGCCCTTCATTCCTATCTCGGGGAATCTATTTTAAAGCGTGCCGTAGAAGATAAAAAGGTTAAAGTTTCTTTCTACAATCCGCGTAATTTTGTCAAAGATAAGTGGAAAAGAACCCGCCCGAACGACCGAAGTCATTCGGTCGGGCGGGTTGATCGACCGCCGTACGCTGGCGGCCCGGGAATGGTTATCCAGGCTGAACCAGTAGTGTATGCCATAGAAGGAGCTCTAAGAAAAATAAAAAACAAAAAATATAAAATAATTTTTTTGTCTCCGAGTGGAAAGCAATTCACAAATGAGTACGCCGGTAAGATCTCTCAGAAATATAAAAACATAATAATTGTCTGCGGACGTTACGAAGGTATCGATGCGAGAGTAAAGAAAATTTTCTCCGCCAGCCGGCGGATGGATGAAATATCGGTTGGACCATTTATATTAACTGGCGGAGAACTGCCGGCGATGGTCATCATGGACGTAATGGCTCGACAAGTACCTGGTGTGTTGGGTAATCTCGATTCGCTTGAAGAGCGACGGGTATCAAGTTCGGAAGTCTATACTCGTCCGGAAGTATTTAAGTATAAAAATAAATTGTATCGTGTGCCAAAAGTTCTTCTCTCTGGCCACCGCGCCAGAATAGAAGAATGGAAGAAGAGGCATAATTAATTGTTTGCAAAAAAGGGAGGAAAGTGTAGGTTCTATTCAATGCAGATCAGATTAAACGAGCTTAGGAAGCTTCTAGCCAATAAAGATTTAAGAGGAAAATCCATAGTTTTGGTGGGGGGTACATTTGATATTCTGCATTCATCTCATATTGACTTTTTGGAACAAAGCAAAAGTTTTGGGGATATTTTGATTGTCGTGCTTGCCAGTGACAAGGAGGTTAGAAAGAGAAAAGGAAATGATAGGCCTATACAAAATCAGCGAGAGAGAGCTAAAGTTATTTCAACATTAAAGCCTGTTGATTTTGTATTTATATCAGATTTATCTGCATATAGCGACAAAATAATCTCTATGTTGAATCCGTCAACGATTGTTTTTTCCTTAGATGGCGGAAAAGCGTTATACAGAAGAAAATACAAAAGAAAAATAGAAAAATCCTTTCCTAAAGTTCGAGTTGAAATAATTGATACTCCAAGATTGTCGACTTCCGTGATCATCAATAAAATACTCAAATTAAATAAATGAAAGTCACAATATTTTCATTGTATGAAAATATTACATCAAAAATTGCGATGGATTATTCAAGAATGAAACTTGGAGACAAAATAATAATTAATCGATTTGCCAGACAATTGGCCAACATTATCCAAAAACAATCACTTCTTAATGGAAACTATGCCATTTATGCCACCGGTAAGTATCCTATGAACAGATTTTGCAAAAAGAACTCTTTTTTGTTGGCGGAACAAATTGCTAAAATTTTAAAAAGACCAATGATAACAGGTTCATATAAGTATCATTATGAAAAAAAGTTGTTTATGGATAATCATGTTAATGATAGAGTCATTAATGGTTTACCTGTGATTAAAAATAAAAGAGTGCTCAAGAAATCAAATTACCACATTGTGATGATTGATGATTCGATATGTAGCGGTAAATCCTTATGCGTATCTCTCAAAGAATTGAAAACCATTACGGATTCAGTATCCTTCTTTTCGCTTATTAAATTGAATAAAGGGGGATATTCGGAAACTCAGATAAACGATTTTCTGATTACAAATAATCATAAGAAGATCAATACACTTTTACAAATAATTAGACAGAAAGGTTATATTTTTACCAGTCATGCCGTAAGAACAATAGATGATCTGACATCGCATGAAAAACAACAACTTATGGCAAAGCTCAACTATAATAGAGCCTCTAATCTTAAGAAAGCATTTCGGGTTTATTTTGGAAAGAAATTTATCATCCAATGTATTTAGTATTTAATAAAAAATCATAATGGTAAGTGTAGACTTGACAGAAAAGAGGTGTTTAGAGTAGGATGTGGGACAACGATTGAGTTACGGCAGGTCTAGGGTTTATACAAATTAATAATCTTTTTTAAACAACACGCCAAAAGTGGCGCGGTTTGGATTTTTTGCTTTATGATACAACCCAATCCATCGATAGAAGAGAGAGAAAAAAAATATTTCGGCCGATTTAAAAAGCCTCTAGCCGAAATACCGAATCTGGTAACATCACAAGTAGAGTCTTTTAAATGGCTTATTAAAAAAGGTCTCAAAGAAGTCTTTGAGGAATTTTCCTCTATTAAAGATTTTTCATCAAAAAAATTTCAACTCGATTTTACAAGTTTTGAATTGGCAGAACCGAAATTTGACGAGTATACCGCCAAGGAGAGAAAACTCTCTTACGAAGCGCCCCTGAAGGTGCGGATAAAGTTGAAAAATCTCATCATGCATACGGAAAAGGAGCAGGAAATATTTATGGCCGATGTTCCACTCATGACTTCTCATGGCACTTTTATTATCTCTGGCATAGAGCGCGTGGTAGTGCCGCAGCTGGCTCGTTCAACGGGAGTCTCTTTTACCGCTCAGGAATTAAAGGGTAAAAAGACTTTTGGTGCCAAAATTATTCCGGGTCGCGGCGCTTGGATTGAGATAGAAACCGATCTGGATGGTACATTATACGTGCGTATTGACCGAAAAAGGAAATTTCCTATAACCACCCTTTTGCGAATTTTTCTATCCACTGGAGCCGGCGGTACGGTTTCAAATAATAAGATTCTCGCTATTTTTGATAATATTCCCGGGGCTAAACCCTATATTGAAAAGACTTTAGCGAAAGATCACACCGTCACTCTTGATGATGCAGCCATAGAAATTCACAAACGCTTGCGTGACGGTGATTTGGCCGCGGCAGAGAATGCCCGTGAGTTTGTACATTCCATCTTTGACAAAGAACGCTACGATCTTTCTCGTGTAGGACGTTTCAGGTTTAATAATCGTTTTGGCCTGCCCGCCGGCAAGGCAGGCATCAAAGAGACGGCAAAAGAAATTGAACGCCGTACTCTCTCACTTTCTGATCTAGTAATTATCATCTCTCATATTATTCATCTCAACAATACACCAGGGTCCATGGAGGACGACATTGATCATCTTGGTTCCAGAAGAGTACGTCTTGTCGGGGAACTGTTTCAGCAGAAGATCCGTGTGGGCATGACTCAAATCAAAAGAAATATTCAAAATCGCATGTCTACCATTGATACCGATGTTACCTTACCAGTGCAATTTATTTCTCCCAAACCATTGCAGGCCAGGATGAAAGAGTTTTTTACGACCAATCAACTCTCTCAATTCATGCAACAGACCAATTCTCTTGAAGAGCTCGAACACTTACGTACAGTATCTGCTTTAGGGCCGGGCGGTTTAAGCCGTGCCCGTGCTGGTTATGAAGTGCGTGATGTCCATCCTTCACATTATGGTCGTCTTTGTCCAATTCAAACACCGGAAGGTCCAAACATTGGTCTAATATTGCGTCTCTCCGCATATGCCCGCATCAACGAGTTTGGCATGATTGAGACCCCGTATGCGGTGGTTTTGGATGGTAAGATCACTGGAGAGATTAAATATCTAAATGCCCTGGAGGAAGAAAATTCGATTATTGCTCATGCAGCTACCCCTGTCGAGGACAATAAAATAATCTCAGAAATGGTAGAGGTGCGCGTCAAAGGCACGCCACAGACATTACCTAAGAATGAAGTCAATTTTATTGACGTGGCGACCAATCAGGCCTTTTCGATTGCAACCTCAATGATCCCGTTTCTTAATCATGACGACGCTAACCGAGCGCTTATGGGCTCAAACATGCAGAAGCAGGCCACACCATGCATTGTGCCCGAAGTACCATTGGTTGCTACTGGTGTTGAAAAAGTGGCGATTCGTGACACTGGCCGTATCATCTTCTCAAGTGTTGATGGAATCGTATCTTACGTGGATGGCAAATTGGTCGAAGTAAAGGATAACAAAGGTAATGATCATAAATTCCCATTGGTTAATTTTTCTATGACCAATGGCTTTACCACTTTCCATCAAAGGCCTTCAGTTCAATTGGGTCAGAAGGTGAAGAAAGGAACAGTTTTGGCTGACTGTTCTTCCTCGTCAGGTGGTCAGATGTCTATTGGTCAAAACGTTCTGGTGGCATTTATGTCTTGGTCCGGAGCCAATTATGAAGATGCCATTATTATATCCGAACGCTTGGTAGAGAAAAATAAATTTACTTCTATTCACATTGAGGAGTTTGAAGTAGCTGTCCGTGATACAAAACTCGGTCCGGAAATGACTACTTGTGATATTCCTAATGTCGGAGAATCGAAGCTTAAAAACTTGGCCGAAGACGGTATCATCAGAGTCGGCGCTGAAGTACGTTCAGGCGATATTTTGGTGGGCAAAATTACTCCCAAGGGTGAATCACAACTAACGCCAGAGGAACGTTTATTAAGATCCCTCTTTGGTGAAAAGGCACGCGATGTCAAGGATACTTCTAAGCGTATGGAAGGAGGAAAACGTGGTCGGGTTGTTTCCGTACAGGTTTTCTCGCGGGAAAAGGGTGACAAACTGGATTCTGGAATTCTAAAACGTATCCATATTCAAGTTGCTCAACTTAGAAATGTTTCGGTTGGAGATAAATTGGCCGGTAGACACGGCAATAAGGGTGTTATTTCTAGAATTTTGCCGGTTGAAGATATGCCATATATGGCTGATGGTACTCCCATTGATGTTATTCTCACTCCGCTTGGTGTTCCTTCTCGTATGAATCTCGGTCAAATTCTTGAAATGCATTTGGGTCTGGCAGCGCATACTCTAAATTATCAAGCAATCGTGCCTCCGTTCGCCGGCGCGACCGAGGATGAAATCAAGGTAGAACTTATTAAGGCGAATTTTAAGGAATCCGGTAAGGTTAAACTTTTTGACGGTCGCACCGGCGAATCATTCGATCAGGAAATCGCCATTGGTTATATGTATATCCTTAAATTGCATCATATGGTCGAAGACAAAATACATATGCGTTCCATCGGTCCGTATTCTCTTATCACTCAACAACCTCTGGGAGGTAAGGCTCAGAATGGAGGTCAGCGTTTTGGAGAGATGGAGGTCTGGGCCCTTCTTGGTCACGGGGCGAGCTATACTCTTCGCGAAATGTTGACTATCAAATCAGACGATATTCTTGGCCGTTCCGCCGCCTTCGACGCAATTGTTAAAGGAGAGACCATTCCGGAACCACATTTGCCGGCCTCTTTCAACGTGCTTTTGAATAATCTTCGCGGTTTGGCCCTTGATGTAGAGTTAAAGAATAAACCCGCCCGACCGAATGATATCGGTCATTCGGGCGAGGTCAGATAATCCCAAAAACAATGCCTAATTACAAAACTAAAGCAGCTGCTATCAAGGAATTTGACGCCATCAGCATTAAATTAGCATCGCCCGATCGTATTAAGGAATGGTCGTATGGCGAAGTAACCAAACCGGAGACAATCAACTATCGTACGCAACGAAGCGAACGTAACGGTCTGTTTGACGAGAAAATTTTTGGACCGGACAAGGATTTTGAATGCTATTGCGGCAAATATCGCGGTATTCGATACAGGGGCATCATCTGCGAAAAGTGCGGCGTAGAAATTACACGCTCTATAGTGCGTCGTGAACGCATGGGTCATATCGAACTTGCCACACCTGTAGCCCATATCTGGTTTTTAAAAAACATCCCGTCACGAATTTCTTTGGTGATGGGCATTCCCGTGTCAGATCTTGAGAAAGTAGTTTATTTTGCAGGTTATATTGTTACCAATATTTCAGAAAGTGAAAAGGCCCGAGTGCTTAAGGATTTAGAATCTGAATTCAAGGCCAAGGTGAAAACGCTTCAGGATGAAAAAAGCAAGCTCGCCCTCAAGGAGTTAGCGCTTGCTACTAGACGCGACATCGAAGCTCTCGCGCCGGGACGAGTGCTCAATGAAGTCGAATATCATCGTTCCAGTATGAAATACCCAACTGTTTTCGAGGCGGGTATTGGTGCGGAAGCCATTTATAATATTTTGAAAAACATTGATCTTGAAAAACTCTTAAAACAATTGGAAACAGAGCTTGAGCATGCGTCTTCAACTGAAATTCCTCGATTGAACAAGCGTATCAGCACTATTCAGTGGATGATTAAGGCCGGTAATAGACCGGAGTGGATGTTTCTAGTGCGTATCCCTGTTATTCCACCAGCGATCAGACCAATGGTCCCTCTGGATGGAGGACGTTACGCCACTTCTGATGTTAACGATCTTTATCGTCGAGTGATCAATCGTAACAATCGTCTCAAAAAGCTTAAAGAAATAAACGCTCCGGATGTGATTTTACGTAATGAAAAGAGAATTCTTCAAGAGGCAGTTGACGCTCTTATCGATAACACTATTAGACACTCAAGTATTTCTGGTAGTCCGTCTCAGCGCCGGCCGCTTAAATCGTTGTCGGATAATCTTAAGGGCAAGAGAGGTCTCTTTAGACAAAATCTTTTGGGGAAACGCGTAGACTATTCCGGTCGCTCGGTTATTGTTGTTGGTCCGGAATTAAAACTCCATCAATGTGGTCTCCCGAAACATATGGCTTTGGAACTATTCAAACCGTTTATTATCTCTGAACTTTTAAAGCGTGAATTGTCTTACAATATTCCTGGCGCGCGTCGTCTTATTGAAGATGCTATTCCGGAAGTCTGGGCTATTCTTGAAGAAGTCATCCGCGGGAAATACGTTCTTTTGAACCGAGCTCCCACGCTGCATCGTCTGGGTATTCAGGCCTTTCAACCCGTGCTCATTGAGGGTAACGCTATCCAACTTCATCCATTAGTATGTACCGCTTTTAACGCCGATTTCGATGGCGATCAAATGGCCGTTCATGTGCCGCTTTCCGAGGAGGCCCAGGCCGAGGCGCGTTTGATTATGGCGGCAGATAAAAATATATTAAAGCCCGGTAACGGCGAACCGGTTGTATCAGCCAAATTACTCGATATCGTGCTCGGTACTTTCTGGATGACTCGCATTGTTCCTGGCGAGAAAGGCGAAGGCAGATATTATTCAAATCCGAATAGCGCCATTACTGCTTATGAATTTGATGTTGTTAGTCTGCGCGCCAAGATTTCCGTTTTACCGACCGATACGGAGCGCTACAAACAGTTCAATGGCAAAATCTTTGAGACTTCCGTAGGACGACTTCTCTTTAATGGCATCTTGCCATCGGATTATCCGTTTCTTAATCATGAAATGAGTAGGAAAAAGATGTCCGAACTTGTTGATGATTTGATAAGTCGTTACGGTATCGAGAACATTCCGTCAATTATGGATAAAATTAAGAATTTTGGTTTTCGTTATGCTACCGTATCCGGAGTGACTTGGGGACTTGGGGATGTCAGCATACCTCCTGGCAAGAAAAATCTTATCGACAAGGGTCGTATCTCTGTCGGTGAAGTTGTGAGCCAGTATCGAGAAGGTCTGCTCTCCGAGCATGAACGTATTGTTAAGTCTGTTGAAATTTGGCAAGGGATTAAATCCGAAGTTGAAAAGCTTATACCTGAGACCCTTGGCATTAGAGATTCGGTCTATGACATGACTTACTCGGAAGCCAGAGGTTCTCTTGGTAATCTAAACCAAATGGCGGGTATGAAGGGCATAATCGCGAATGTGTCCGGCGAGTCGTTAGAATTTCCCATCCTCTCTTGTTACAAGGAAGGTCTTACTCCGCTTGAATATTTCATCACTACCCACGGTAGTCGTAAGGGCTTAATTGACACGGCCCTTAATACTGCTAAAGCCGGTTATCTCACTCGTAGACTCTTCGATGTGGCTCAAGATGAAATCATAACTGGAGATGATTGTGGCGCCAAAGAAGGAACAATTATTCGCAAAAACACGGCTTCCGGTATCGAAATGTTGCTCTCAAAGAATATTAAGGGTCGATTTCTGGCAAATGATCTCTTGGATAACGCGGGGTCATTGTTATTTAAGCGAGGACATCTTTTTACCAAAGCGGATGCGGAAACAGTTGACAAGGCTTCGGTTGATTTGGTCAATGTGCGCTCGCCGCTTGCTTGTAAATCTACACACGGTGTTTGTGTAAAGTGCTATGGTGTTGATCTTGGCAATAACAAGCCGGTCGAATTGGGAGAGGCTGTTGGTACAGTGGCCGCTCAAGCAATTGGCGAACCCGGAACACAGCTGACCATGCGCACTTTCCATTCCGGCGGTATTGCTTCAATGGGCGGTGATATAGTGGCTGGTTTACCACGCGTGGAAGAAATATTTGAAAAACGCAAACCAAAAGTGGCTGCGGTTATCAGTCATCTAGACGGAACTGTAACTGAAATTAAAGTACTGGGTCACGACAAACTGATTGTGGTTACTCCCGATCTTGGGGAAACAAAGTCTGCCAAATCGGGGACAAAGTCAGGAGGGGTAAAAAAACTCGATAACGAATATACCGTTCAAGCATCCAGGTCTCTCTTGGTTAAAGTTGGTCAACACGTCAAGAAGGGCGACATTATGACAGATGGTTCAGTAGATTTGGACGAACTCTTCCGTTATGCCAGCCGGGAAAAAACGGAGAATTACATTATTCACGAAGTTTCAAAACTGTATGAACTTCAAGGTGCCGCTGTGTCTCATAAGCATATTGAATTAATCGTACGTCAGATGTTTGCTCGCCGTAAGATTAAAAATTCTGGGGACACCAGTTTTACTCGCGGGGACATCGTTGAGGTGTCTGAACTTACAAGGGTTAATAATCTAATGAAAGAACAGGGTCTTGAGGAAGCGATGGCCGGCGCTGTCATCATGGGTATTACGGAAGTCTCGCTTTCTCGTTCAAGTTTCCTGTCTGCCGCTTCGTTTCAACACACACCTCGTGTCCTGATTCAGGCCGCCATTCGAGGAATCGATGATAATTTAATAGGTTTGAAAGAAAATGTCATTATCGGCCGACTTATCCCAGCGGGCACCAGTTTTAAGGGTGGATATAAAGAAAAATTGATATGCGAGGCGATGTTGACACAATCAAAGAACGGCTAAATATCATCGAAATAATCTCCGGATATCTCAAATTGGAAAAAGCGGGGAAAAGTTTCAAGGCGCGTTGTCCGTTCCATAATGAAAAAACTCCATCTTTCTTTATTTCGCCAACGCGTCAGAACTTCTACTGTTTTGGTTGCGGCGCCAAGGGAGATATCTTTACTTTTGTAGAGGAAGCAGAAGGGTTGGATTTTCGCGGGGCGCTGAAACTTCTCGCGGAAAAGGCAGGTGTGGAACTTGAGTATCACGACAGCAGTGGCTCAAAGACAGAGAAAGATAAAATGCTGAAAGCTCTTGAGGAGGCGACCAAGTTTTTTGAGCGAGAACTGGCCGATAATCAACCGGCGCATCGATATCTTGCCTCAAGAGGAATAAGTGAAGAAACAATAAAGAGTTGGCGCATTGGTTATGCGCCAGCCGAATGGCACACTCTTCGTGAATATATGCATGGTCTGGGGTATGACGACACTATATTGGTAAAAGCTGGTTTAATTAAAAGATCGGGTGACGATGCTAAAGGCAAAGAGACCTACGATATTTTTCGAGATCGCATCATTTTTCCGCTTGCGGATTCGAACGGTCTGATTATTGCTTTCTCCGGCCGAACTTTGGCCAAAGAAAATGACCCTGTTTTATTATCAAGTGGTCCAAAGTATCTAAATAGTCCCGATACCATTCTATTTACTAAAAGTGAAGTGTTATATGGTCTAGATAAAGCCAAAGAACAGATTCGTAAGAATGATTATACCGTCCTTGTGGAAGGGCAAATAGACTTGGTGCTTGCTCATCAGTCTGGCATCAAAAATACTGTGGCTTCTTCTGGCACCGCGTTCACTCGCATGCATCTTGAGCGTCTCAAACGATTTTCATCTCGGATAATTCTTGCTTTTGATGGAGATCTGGCAGGAGAGAAGGCGGGAGAAAAAGCGAGCATTCTCGGTCTTTCCCTGGGCCTTGAGGTGAAAGTGGCAAATTTGCCTACAGGTCTTGATCCGGCGGAAGTGATAAAAAAGGATCCCCAAAAATGGAGGAATATCCTTCGAGAGTCGCTTCAGGCTGTGGAATTCTTCTTCAATAAAATTGAAGAGAAAGAAAAGGACCCAAGAAAACTCGGTAAACAAATTGAAAAAAGAATTTTACCAATGATTAAACTTATCGAAAGCGCCATTGAACAATCTCATTTTATCTCGATGCTGGCCAAACGCACGGGTATCAAAGAGACGGTATTCTGGGAAGATTTGAAGAAGATCAACAAGGCGAACGTTTCTCAAGGGTCAGATTCGGGAGATTCGAATAAATCTGACCTTGGTATAAAAAAGGTGCCCCGTCTTACTCAACGACAACAGATTGAAGAGCGCTTGGCCGAAATTAAGCTATGGCAACGGGAACTATCCGAATCCTCTCCGGAAATCCTGATTTTAAGCAAAGAGGAGTCAGAACTCACAGATAATCTCTCCGGACTTGTATTGCGCGACCATCTTAATCAATTACTTTCTGAACTTACGCGCGCAGAGGTATCCAAAAATGGCAAATTAATCACGGATGTGACCCGTCAGATCCAAGAAGTGCATGCTCAAATGAGAACGCTCGAAGAAAAGAAAAAAATGTTATAGAATAAATAATCTTTTAATGAAGAAAAATAAGCAAAAAAAGAAGAAATTAAAGAGAATTGCCAAAAAGCGATTTAAGAGCAAGTCTGTCGCAAAAAGAACCAAACGAGGTGTCAAAAAACAAAAAACCAAACCGAAGTTATCGACCAAGAAAAAGGTTGATACGGTGTTGAAGATGGAGCGTCTGACTTCTCGTGGCAAGGAACGCGGTTTTGTAACCTACGATGAAATTCTCAAAGAATTTCCCACTATCGAGACCAATATAATACTTCTTGATGAATTGTATGAAAAGCTTCATACCTTAGGCGTCGATATTCTTGAAGGAGGCGGATTGTTGGAAATGCCTAAAGAGGAAACTGACAAACACTATACATACTCGAAAGGCGATTCATCCTACGATTCCATTCAAATGTATCTTCGAGAGATCGGTCAATATCCTCTGATTGCCGGTTCAATGGAAAAAGAGTTGGCCAAAAGGATCGAAAAAGGGGATGAAGATGCCAAGAATTTATTAATGAAGGCCAATCTTCGTCTAGTGGTTTCCATCGCCAAGAAATACGCCAATCGTAGTCCGGATCTTACTTTGCTTGATCTGATTCAAGAAGGAAATCTAGGTTTGCATAAAGCAGTCGAAAAATTTGATTGGACTAAGGGTTTTAAGTTTTCCACTTATGCCACATGGTGGATTAGACAGGCTATTACTCGCGCGTTGGCTGATCAGTCGCGCACTATTCGTGTGCCGGTGCACATGGTCGAAACTATTGCCAAATACAAGCAAGTTGTCAGACGTTTGACCCAAGACCTCGGTAGGGAACCCTTGCAGGAAGAAATTGCTCTTGAAATGAATTTGGATGTGGATAAAATTTACCAGATTGAGAAAATTGATCAGTCCACTATTTCTCTTGAGAGTCCGGTAGGTAACGATGGCGAAGATGATAAAAGCAAATTGGGGGATTTTTTGGCGGATGACAAAATTCTTTCTCCGGATCAGGATTCTTCGCGACGTATTGTTTCCGATCAAGTGCGCGAAATTCTAGGCGATCTACCCCCCAAGGAAAGAAAAATCTTGGAAATGCGTCACGGACTTTTGGACGGATATACTCATACTCTGGAAGAAGTCGGTAGAGTTTTTGGTGTCACTCGCGAGCGTATCCGTCAGATAGAAGCCAAAGCGCATGAGAAAATCCGCCAGCACGAAAAGATTAATAGACTGCGGGGATATTAAAATTAGAAACAAAAAAGCCCGACGAAATGTCGTCGAGCCTTGGAATAGGGAGGGCGGACTGATAGCTAGATTGATACCAGTCCACCTTTCCCCGCAAACACTCCCAGATCATTATTTTGGATTTGTCGGTCGAAAATTATCCGATAAATAATGTCTGAAAACGCGGGAGGCAGATCCGCATTTTTTTCAAATCGGATTTAGGCAGCAGAATCTAGCTTCTGCTGATTGTTTGCAAGAGGTTTTCCTGCAAAACCGATTTGGCCTCGTACGACCAGTCCTGCAACATTTGTGACGGGTTGAATGTCGCAGCGGTCGATTTGTCTGCCTTCCATTCTATCACACAGTAATCATAATGTCAAGAAATTTTGGATATTCATAAAATATGGCTCAAAATCGAGATTTTATAGTATTATGAAGACAATGGTTATATCTAAATCAGAATTCATGATGTTTTTGAAGCATCCCGCGTGGTTATGGCTTAAGAAGTACAAGAAAGATAAGCTACCCATACCGGATGAAGGATTACAGGCGCTTTTCGACGAAGGAACGCTTTTTGAACAATATGCCGAAAAACTTTTTCCAAATGCCGTTAAACTTAGTTACAAAAATGGTAATGATTTTAGCGGTACAAGGTATTACGCCTTGCCGGAATTAACCGCTAAAGAAATTAAAAAAGGCACAGAAATAATTCTGCAGGGCAGGATGGAAGTTAATTTTTCAGAAGAAGGTAACATCACCTCCATCTTTGATGTTTTGGAAAGAGTAAGTGACAATACCTATGATTTATATGAAATTAAATCTTCTACTAACGTCAAATCGGAACACATTCCGGACCTGGCTTTCCAAACCATTGTGCTTGAGGGGGCCGGACTCGTCATTCGTCATATATATGTTCTCCATGTGAACAACAAATATGTTAGACAGGGGAAAATTGATCCAGTTGGTATTAGTACAAAAGTTGATGTAACGGATAAAGTGCGTGAGAGTCTTGAGGAAACTGGCGAAAATATTCGAAAAGCCTTCAAAATTCTTCAAGAAAAAAAGATGCCAGACATATCTCCGCGTCATTTAACTCATGGTGGAGAAACATTGGATGAATGGCTTGAAATTTTTCAGACCATTAAAGGGGAATTACCCCGTTACAGTATTTATAAACTTTGCAGTTCTGATCCTAAAACCCTTGCCTGGCTTGAGGATAATGGGATTGAACTTTTGAATGAGATTCCACTTGACGGTCCTCTCACCGAAAAACAATTAAGACAAGTAGAGGCCATGAAATCAGACACTCAATACATAAACAGAGAGGAAATAAACAATTTTCTTAGCGCTCTTCAGTATCCGATATATTTTTTGGATTATGAGACTATGGCTGGCGTTATACCGGCTTTTGACGGATACCGGCCGTACCAACAAGTGCCTTTTCAGTATTCTCTTCATACTTTGAATAAGCCGGGAGGGAAATTGGTGCATAAAGAATTTTTACACATAGAAAACAGCGACCCGGTGCCAAATCTGCTCAAACGCTTGCGCGATGATTTGGGCGGCAGTGGTTCTATTGTTTCTTGGTTCATGACTTTTGAGAAAAATAGAAATACAGAAATGGGGAAAATGCATCCCGAATATGAAAAATTTCTAACCGATATTAATGAAAGAATGGTTGACCTCATGATCCCATTTGCCAAAGGTTGGTTTGTGGACAAGGACTTTTTCGGTAGGGCGTCTATTAAGCTGGTTCTGCCCGCTCTGTTGCCGGAATTAAGTTACAAAGAACTTAATATTTCCAATGGTGGTGAAGCCCAACGAGTATGGATGCAGACGATACTGGAGGGCAAAAATTCCGAAAAAAAACAGGAAATAATGGCTGATATGAGAAAATATTGCGCTCTGGATACTTATGCTATGTACGCTATTCTCAAATATCTTGAAAGTAAAGTTTAATTTTATTTTTTAAGTAGCGCGTCTAGTTTACTTTTAACCATGTTTATTGGTTCGGCTCCATTGATCAACGTTTTTTGTCCGCTTTTGGTCACAATGATGGAGTAAGGGGTGCCGAGTGCGCCTGCTTTGATTGCTTCTTCTACGCTCTTAGTTATAACTTCTGCATATTTACCACTGGAAAGACAAGCATTGAACGCAGCGCTATCAAGTCCTATGGCTGTTGCTATTTTCGGTAATTCTTTTGGATCAAGAGAATTGTTGGAATTAGTGGTTTCGAAAATTTTGTCTAGATATTTCCAAAAAGCTTGATTGCCGCCAAGCTCGGCCGCGCATTCTGTCGCTTCTGCTTCTTTGGAAGCCCTGGAGTGCAATTGGGCGATAGGGAAGTGTCTATAGACCCAAGCAACTTCTCCGTTATAATTCTTGACCACCTCCTTCATCGTATTGTGAAAGGTTTTACAGAAAGGACATTCAGTGTCTGAATATTCTACTATCACCAATGATGCGCTTTTACTGCCTATAATATGATCCTTATCTGTTACCGGGACGAGATTGATGTCAGCGGTTTGATTGTCGGTGTCGGTGATTATTGTTTGTCTTTCAGTACCGGTACCAAAATAAATAGCCCCGGCGACAAGAACACCCGCCGCCACAATAGCCAGAGGGATGATAAACGTATTTTGTTGATTTTGTTCCATAATTTTATATTAGGTTTATATTATAACATAAAATACTAATGATATCGTTTTTAATTAACCAACAGTCACTGGTGTTGTCCTAAATACTTTTTGACAAACGAACAAAGAAATCAACACCACGGGCAAAGGGATAAGCGCTGTTTCTGGATTTAAGGCATTAAATATAAAAAGAAGGAATACGCTCAAAAAACCAAACACAAGACTCCAAAACACCGCATCTTTTTCTAACTTCCAATAAAGAGAGCCAAAAACTATTGGGAAAAACATAATACATAGGCTCGCGCTTGAAAATCCGAGAGCAAGAATGTTTTGATAGACCATTCCCATTAGGACTGCCAGTATAATAAAACTAATCATGAAAAAACGTGATAATTTTTTCATGGAATCATTTGTAAATCTATGAGAATAATTTTTCAAATCGCGAGTAATAATCGATGAGACCACAAAAACAACGGTATCTGATGATGAGAGTGCCACCGCATATAATAGGACTATTCCAAATTCTTTTAATCCAAATGGAAGCAAATGTGTAAATCCGGTCACTAGAGCGTCTTCCGGTAAAATGCCAGGAAAGGCTTGTTTTGTAGCTAAGCCAATAATACTGATAATAATTCCAAGTAGTGGCAAAATTAAGGCGGCGTACGACAATCCTCGTTTTAAATTTTTTTCATCTTTTGCCGCAAAAATTCTTTGCCATAAATCGGGCGCAACCATAATCACGAGAGCGGCAAGAATCAGAAAACCGATTATATTACCTGATCCCATAGTGCCGAGATTGAATTCAGATAATGGAATACTGGTTTTTCCAAAAAGATAAATGCCGACTGACAAACTCAGTACAAACATAATCATCAGCTGAAAAAAATCGGTGCGCACCACAGCCTTAAATCCGGCTAGTAAAAGGTAAGATAAAACGATTAATCCGCCGATTATAACTGATAAAAAATACGAAATAGGAAAAATCGTAGATAATATTTTTGCACTAATGATCAAATTAACCGTGAGAAGTAGGAAGAATACGAAAACAATCAGAACAGAAAACATCAGCCCGTTTTTTCTTCCAAAGATTCTGAAAAAATACTCTGGCATTGAATATACTTTCATTTCATCCGCTTTCTTTTTTATTCTGCTTGCATACTTTCTCAATAAAAGAAAGCCTATTGACATTCCTACAAACATCCAAACTGCGGAAAAACCATATTGATAAATATAAGCGATATAAACCGCAAGAACGGCACCATCGAAAAGTCCTGCGCTCATTGTGGCAGCAAGCTGAACACCTTGAACATTACGCTCAGCAATCATGAAATCTTCCTCAGTTTCTTTTCTAGACGAGACAATACCAATGATCAAGACGATTGCTACGTATAAAAGAAAGAATACGACTGATAGAGTCATAATGTTTTACTGCCGTTTTAACTACAGTTATGATATCACTCAAAACGGTAGTGAGAAAGTGAGTTTGTGATTGTTTGGATTTTCCCATTTTGAAGTATCAAGTTTGACTTCGTTAAGCGCTCCCCCTTCTTTAAATATTAATTTGTTGTTAGTGAGGGCGTAATCGTAGAGCTCTTTGGTAAGTTTGACATCATTTAGACAATAGGCGCGGACTCTTTCAATATCACCGGCCTTCCACCAATTAATGGCGTCGTCACCTTGTCCTGTTTTGTTTTTTCCTAAAGTGCCCTCTGTCAATTGGTTGAGACGCATCCGCCGTCCGTAGGAATCTTTTATTTCTTTTAAAATATCGAGACTTTTAATCTTTGTTAAATCTCCAGGGTAATATTTATTGAGAAGGGGAATATCAAAGTGATCTGAATTAAAACCAATTAGCATATCGATTCGCTCTAGTATCGGCCAAAGTTTTGGTAGTTCTTCTATTGTGTATGAAGAGTATGTATTGGTCAGGGAATCATGGATGGCTACCAGAGCAATATCTAAAAGGGCCGGATCGTTCTTGCCGACGTCTGGAAAAAAATTTTTTGTTTCTATATCCAAGACTACTTTTCGCATAATGGCAGTTCATGTGTTTCCAGAAAATCGCGAAGTGTAATGTCTCCCATGCCGAATCCAACCGCAGGAACTGGTTCCACCTCAAACATTTCAAGAAGATTGTCATATCTGCCGCCGCCGGCTAAGGCACGCCCGTTTTTTTTGTTTGAATCGAAGATTTCAAAAACGATTCCGGTGTAATAAGTTTGGCCTCTTGCTAATTCGGGATCAAAGACTAGGTTTTGCCCAATTTCTTTAAAGTTGTCGACATTAGCATTGTTGATTCTGATTTCAAAATCATCATCTTGGGCCCCAAATTCTTTCATAATTGTGTGGGTCAGAGAAATAATTTCTTTTTCCGCTTCAATACCGGTGATGCCTAACAGGTCGCAGTTTAATTGCCAGTGTTCACGTTTTCTACCGCGCTGGGGACGCTCGTAACGAAAGAGATTAGGAATCGAAAACCAACGTAAAGGAAATTTTAAATTTCGGCGGCGCGCGGCAACCATGCGAGCAAGCGATGGAGTCATTTCTGGACGTAGAGTAACGGAACGATCGCCTCGGTCTGTGAAAGTAAAGGTCTGTTCATTAATTATTTCCGCGCCAGATTTCTCGGTATAGATTTCTGTCGGTTCAAGTAATGAAGCGCTGTATTCTACATATCCGAATTTCTCAACAATTTTACGCCAAGTGCCGAAGATATAATTCTGGATAGCCATATCTTCAGGATAAAAATCCCTTACTCCTTTATATGGATCGGTTCCAAGTTTCGACATGAGAACATTATACTGTCTAAGACTCATAGCAACGTACTTGACATGATGATTACAATATACGATAATATCATGAGAGGTTGAACAATAGAATCAAACAACTACAAAATTCGAAGGAGGACAATATGAGCGCAGTTTCAGATTGGCTGGGTCTTCGCTTACTTGATTTCATATCCTGGAAGTTCGGAATGGATAATGTTCCACTTCCAATAATCCGCTACCCATTACCGGGTCCTATCCCAGTCAATTTGCATTGGCCAAAAGATACCGATGCACAAGAAGCGCTGGAATGTTTGAGGGGTAATTTTGCTTGGTTCTCGGTGGGCGGACTTAAATGTCTGGAAAGAGCAATATCAAACGGCGTTGTCCCGGGAGTAGATTGGAAAAGTAGTAGTAGCATCCTCTCATATCGACTAGGGTTCCGCGGATCCGCGATTCAGGATTACAAAGGGGAAAAGGAAAACGCCTTCACAATGTATTGGCGTGCTCACCGACAAGATATTAAAATAGAGTGGGTGCTCTACGAAATCAGAGTAAAACTCCGTGGGCATGAATGACTCATGTGAAGATCTACGAAGTATTCTATTTGCATTACAAAGAAGGGCCCGCTGATTCGCTCGGCGGGTCCTTTTTACTTTATGCATTACTTATCTTTTCTTTGGGCTTTTAGTTTACGATCATAACAAGATAAATAAAAAAAGTTCGGAGGACGTACGTCCTCCGAACTCCACTCATGTTGAGCTAGGTCTAGGCATCTGCTTGGACTGTCAGTATGCCGGCAGTCAATGTCCAGATAGCTTTCGATATGTCTCTTACCGTAACATCCCCCATGGAAGCCCAGGTGAGGTCATGGAGAGTTATGGAGTATTTGTCTTCCAGTGCCATGACAATCTCAATCATGTCGAGAGAATCTGCGCCCAGATCACGACTTAGATTGTCATCTAAACCGATGTCAACCCAAGACTTGTCAAGCGCATCGGCAACCACTACGGCAACCACTGCCTTAATATTTGTCTGGTTTATCTGGACCCTCGTTTTTTCCATAGTCTGATTCCTTTCTTTCTGTATATAAACATTTCTACGTTTCTGCCTATATTATGCATCATTTTAAGGTAATTGCAACCTATTTGTTTTTTCTTTGGGCTTTTGAACGTTCAGTTTGAGTTAAATAAATTTTTCGCAGGCGGACGGCGGTAGGAGTAATCTCTATATATTCATCATCTCTCATAATCTCCATAGCTCGTTCAATGTCTAGTTTGTAAGCCGGTGTGAGGAAAATACCTTCGTCTGAACCGGAAGCGCGCATATTGGTTAACTGCTTGCCTTTTGTGGGGTTTACATAAAGATCTTCTCCTTTTGAAGTGTTGCCAATCACTTGCCCTTCATATACTTCATCTGCCGGTTCAATGTATAAAATCCCTCTATCTTGGAGATTGTTAAGTGAGAAAGCGAGTGCCTTGCCGCCTTCCATTGAGATCATGGAACCTCCCTTATCGTTTTTTATCTTGCCAGTACAAGGTTTAAAGGCGGTAAAGCGGGAAGAAAGAATACCCAAGCCCTTGGTATCGATAACAAATTGATTGCGATAACCTAGGAGCCCGCGGGTTGGCGCTTCAAAAGTAATGCGGGTTTGATTATTAACAGTCTTCATATCAAGAAGAGTTGCTCGACGTTCTGTCAATTTGGAAATGACAGCCCCGGACATTTGTTCCGAAACATCCACTACAACTTCCTCAAATGGTTCAAGTTTTTGCCCGTTTTCTAACTTTTCAAGAACATGCGGTTGAGACACTTGAAGCTCAAATCCTTCTCGTCGCATGTTTTCCAAGAGGATGGCGAGATGCAATTCTCCTCGGCCATATATGGTCATCCCGTCAAATGTCTGATTAGCGTCAGGAAACTTCACTTTTAATCCCACATTCACCTCAAGTTCTCTTTCCAGGCGTTCGCGGATTTGTCGGCTGGTGACAAATTTGCCAACGCGTCCGGCAAAAGGGGAGTCGTTAACGACAATATTGAGAGAAACAGTGGGCTCATCCACCGATATTGTCGGCAGAATCGGAGCGTCCCTGTTTGCTGTTATCGTGTCACCGATATAAATTTGTGGGAGTCCCGCGAGCATGCAAATATCTCCGGCAACGACTTCATCCACCTCCTTTCGTTTGAGTCCCTCGAAAGTGTAAAGTTTGCTTATTTTTCCAGAATAAGTTTCCCCGTTTGATTTTTTGACAAAGACCTTCTGTCCCGTTTTAAGGATGCCTTCATAAATGCGCGCTATTGCCAGTCGCCCTAGAAAATTGTCATACGCAAGATTAAATGGTTGAAGGCGCGCAGGTATATCAAGTTTCTGTTCTACTGCCGGCACATGTTCAAGAATGGTGTCGAGCAATGGAGTGAGATCTTTTGATTCGTCAGTGAGATGTTTTTTGGCAATACCTTCTCGTCCGATGGCGTATACGGTGGAGAAATTTATCTGTGCATCATTAGCCCCTAGTTCCAAGAAAAGTTCTAATACAGATTCATGAACTATGGCCGGTTGCGCTGC
Source organism: Patescibacteria group bacterium (assembly GCA_038061835.1). GTDB lineage: Bacteria > Patescibacteriota > Minisyncoccia > Phycocordibacterales > Zambryskibacteraceae > UBA5004. The sequence continues at coordinate 23,656 of JBBTYJ010000007.1, forward strand.
CGGTTTATCGATTTTGTTTATTACCACAATCGGTTTAAGTCCGAGTTCCAGGGATTTCTTTAAAACGAAACGAGTTTGCGGCATCGGTCCTTCCTGAGCGTCGACAACAAGAAGCACCGTATCTATAGAACGTAAAACCCGCTCCACTTCAGAGCCAAAGTCTGAATGTCCCGGTGTGTCTACAATATTTATTTTTGTCTCGCGATAGAAGACAGAAGTGTTTTTGGCATAGATAGTGATGCCGCGTTCCAACTCAAGAGCATTTGAGTCCATCGATACTCCCTCGGCTGCTGCTCCTGTCTGACGCATTAAAGCATCGGTAAGAGTGGTCTTACCGTGATCGACATGCGCAATAATAGCTATATTTCTAATTTCCATAAATGAATCCCGCCGTCTGTGGCGGGCGAGAGGCCAATTAAAGCACAAAAGCTATTTTTGAGCTAGTACCGATGTATAAGCACGCGCTTTATTTTTCTTGTAATTCTCCGTTCTTGAAGACAAATTGTTTGGAAACAAGGACAGTTGGTTCAGTGGTAAAAGCTTCTCCGTCTTTGCGATCTAAATATTTCACGGTTATGACGTCTTCTTTGATAGATAAAGATTGCGGAGTTATTCTATCTCCGATAAAAATCGCTCTCGAACCCTTATAAGTAACAGGTCCGGAAACAAAGACGGCGAGATATATAAATAGTCCAGAACCACCACCATACCGTGCCAAAAATAGAGCAGTATCTTCTTTGTCATCAGCGTTGATGTCGCCATATGCAAACTTATCCATCAAACTCGTTTCTTCTACGAGTGCGCTACCTGGAACCACTGATTTTACATTTTTTCCTTCCGCTAGAGTGATGGACTCATTGTCCAGTGTAAAAGTGGCATTTGACGGGTCCGGTTGGAATGAGCTTGTCTCACTTGTTATTGGAATTTTGTTTGTATCGATGAGAAAGTTGTTACGTACAACATATGACAAAACCAAAACAGCGCAGATTATTATAATCACAATGACAATAATTTTCTTCATTTATTTAATCTTAGCATGATTCAAGCAAAAATCCCCTCGCGGGGATTTTTGTCTTGCGGTCCGCTCCGTGTCAGAGGATGATTCCGCTTTTTGTTATATTGGGTTATCTTTAATTGAGACTCATAATACTCAATTGTTCAAGATCCCTTAATTGTTTTATTTAAGGAATATCCTCAATAAATTTTGAAGCTGACCTGCTTTAATTATTTTCTAATTTTTTAAAAAGTCAACTTATCTTTTCGAATAAGTCGGTGGATATTCTGTTGATAAAATGTGCATATAGACTACTAATCTATATATTTTTCTGTCAGAATGTTTATATATGTTACGTTTTGTCAGAGAGCATTGGACAATTTTCTTTCTTGTTGCCTTTCTTTTGGTGTTTATCTTAATTTCTCTCTACATTACACCGAAGGAGATTGTGGACTATATCGGTGTGCAAAATACATACGCAGTCTCTTTTTTGTTGGCAGTCTTTGGTGGACTTTCGACCGTGACCGGTATTTCTTTTTTTGCATCGATTGTAACCTTCTCGAGCGGGGGTGCAAATCCATTTCTCCTCGGTCTTTTTGGTGGATTAGGAATTTTTATAAGTGATACCATTTTCTTCTTTATTGCTCGGTATAGTGTTCAGGTTTTCCAAAAAAACATAAAACCCGTTTCTCTCCGGTTTGTTTCTAGGATGCAAAAAGTTTCCTTGGGTCTTGTCTTGTTCGGTGTCTATATCTACATAGGATTTACGCCGTTTCCAAACGATATCTTAATGATCGCTCTTGTTCTCATGGGAGTGTCATTTAAACGTCTGGCTCCGGTGCTCTTAGTTGGAAGTATTACTGTAGTAATGCTGGTAGCATATTTGGGAGAAATTATTTTTTAAATGACCGTGGATTCAGTGATTTTTCCGTCGAAATGTTCCGTATCAGTTTCCGCCTCTGCTTTAGTTTTATGAATAATACCGTCGCGATGGTGCGGTGGCATATAAAGGGTGTAGAGCTTCATGGAACCAGACCCAGAATTCACAATGTTGTGTTTCGTGCCGGCAGGGACAACGATGACGCTACCATCAGCGATCTTATGTGAGACATCGTCTAAAATAGCCGAGCCCACGCCTTTCTCTACACGTAGGAATTGGTCAACGTCATGTACTTCTTCGCCAATTTCTTCTCCGGCAATAAGCGACATTAACACCAACTGGCTGTTTTTATCAGTATATAAAACTTTGCGAAAATTATTATTTTTGAGTGATAGTTTTTCAATATTCGTAACGTATCCTTTCATACCTGTATTCTAGCAAAGATTAATTTAAAGGCATATTATGGATTTATGCATATCCAGAGAGCTATAGAACAGCTGGGGTTCAAGCCAAATGAGGCCAAAGTCTATCTGGCGGCCCTGAATTTGGGAGAATGCACGGTTTCAGACATAGCTATTAAGGTTAAACTTCCCAGAACGAGCATTCAATCGATAGTGGATAAACTGCACAAAAATGGTCTGATGAACTTTTATATCAAGAGGCGTTACCACTACTGGATGGCAGAAAATCCGGAAAAGTTTCTGATAAAATTAAAGGAAAGCGAAGCATCAATACGGGCCGTATTGCCGGAGTTAAGCGCAATGAGACACGACGCCGGCGGCAATTCGACGAGTTATGGAGACGGAGCAGTAGCTGATATCGATATCTCATGTTTCTGTCTCAAAAATGCTCTCGAAATCCTTTTTCAAGTGAGACTCTCCTTTCTTGAGGTATTTGACATTTTGTTCCAATCTGTGAATTCTCGTTTCCATCTCATGTAGAATTAGTATGATCTTTCTCCGACCGGAGTCTCTGTCAAAATCGTTGGGATGAAGTGCTATTATCATATGTTATTGGGCGATTAGCTTCTTCTTTTTCCGTACGGGATTCATTTTAGCGTTCTTTATGACACCCTCAAGACGCGGTGGCACAGTGAGATGATCCATCTCGCGCAGAAGTTTCTTTTTATCGATTTTTTCGTGGTTTCTCATTTTCTATAATGATTTATCAATTAGCTGTTAATATTTTTTTTCTTATTTGCCGCTCGTAAAAGTTCTATGACAATCTCGTCGGAAATTTGTGAGAATTCTTCATAGTATGTGCTGATGGAAACGAAGTTGGGATCCAAGTAAAGACAAACAAAATCGTCCACTTCGTCTGCCATTATATCGGCGGCGGTGTCCGGGGCTACCGGAACGGCAAGGACAATCTTTTTTGGTTTATGCGGTTTAAGATCGCTTAATGCCGCGCGGACGGTCAATCCGGTGGCCAAACCGTCGTCGACAACTATAGCTATTTTCCCCGCCCCTTCAGGAATACGAATTCCCTTGAGATACAAGCCGTGCCTTCTGCGTGCCTCGATTTGTGCGTCTTCCACCAACTTTTCAAACTTATCTTCCCCAATTGATGATGCCGCTTCCTTATTTTTTACCACATACCCATTTTGACCGACAGCGGCAATGGCAAATTCTGGAAAGTCTGGATGACCCACTTTTCTCGCCGTGAGAATATCAAGCGGCACGTTGAGAACGCGTGCCACCTCAGCCGCCACTACCACACCACCACGAGGCAGGGCATAGACCACCACATCCTTTTTGGCATAATTCTTAAGCCGCTTGGCAAGCAACTTGCCTGCTTCCTCGCGATTTTTAAACGTTATTGGCGCGGCGATCATAGTCTATATGACGTTAAAATTGTTGTCGCTAATCCTTGAGAGTCTCGTTCAGTGTGGAAATTTTTTTATCAAGTTTTTGGATATCTCTTTGGACATTGCGGAGAATGTTTGTCTCGGCATCAATTTCTGCAACTTCCTTTTCTACCAACTTCTTTTCTCTTTTGATCCCGCTGGTGATGATTTTGTCACTTATAAAATGTTCGACGAAGGCTCCTGAAAGGAGCAAAATGATAATACTTGTCACTAATGTTACAAAACCCGTCATGAACGGAAATTCGTCTGCGATAAGCCAAACTCCCCGGAAGAAAAAAACGACACCAAACCCGCTTATGAGACCATAAAGAATCGGCCTCTTGCTCAAAGAGAAACGAATTTTATCCTCCAAGATGTCAAAGAATTTCAAAAAGGATTTCATTACTATTTTCTCTGAGTACCCGACAATAAGGAGATGCCCAGTAAGACAATAATTATCGGCCAGAGATTTAGCAGAACTGAAAAATCAAACACGAAACCGGGTATTAAATTCAAGTTTTGCGCCAAAAGAATGAATCCAATCAACAATAAAATCAAACCTGATAACACGCGCACAGCCCCGTAGCCCCTTTTGATACCAAAATCTTTATTTTTTAATTCCGAAGCCAGATTTTCCACCTTGTCTTTGATGTTTATCTCTTGTGGTTGGCGTTTCTCTTCGGTTAGGGCAGGCGATGGGGGAGTTAGAAATGCCAATATTAGATAAAGAAGAATGCCAGAACCAGCGCCAATTGTGAGAGCAATGAAGGCTATTCGAAAGATTACGGGGTCGATATCGAAGTACTCTCCCAAACCACCGCATACTCCAAAAATAACCCGGTCAGTTTTAGAGCGATACAATCTTTTTTCTCCTACGTTATGTGGTTCCATAGATTTATTTCAAATACATTAATTACTTGATTCTGGTACCCTTGAAAGGTTTACCTCGGTGAGTCATCTGATCAATAAATCGACCTGTTTGATTATTAATTTTGGTAAAACGTTTATTGCGTCCGCTAAATACCTGCGAACGATTTCTGATCGTACCTTGACGACCCCTACCTTTTGGTCCATTTTTTGCCATGTTTGTATTATATCCTATTATCTATTTTATATAAGGAGTGAATACTTGACTTTTTATATCTTTTGGTTATAATAGAGGCAGATATATCGTACAATAGGTAGAAAACTAAACAGGAGGAATCATGTTGGAAGGTACCTTTTTGTCCTTATTCTCCGGAGGTTCTTATCTTATAGTGAAGGTTTTCGGCGACACAATCCAGGTAGAGGTTTTCGAAATCCACCTCTACTTTAAGGATAGCCACGGTATCCCCATGATCGAAACTCCAGAAAAGGTTTTTATCCAGGAGTTCGATCTCGCGCACACTCATTGGAAAGTGGAGGAAAATCTTGAACCACTCGCGGACTTAATTCGCGACCGAATCAAGGAGAACAAGTTCAAGGTGCTTGCAGAGGCTATTGCTTCGCTAGCCCAAAGATTTGTCGCTAACCAAGGTGTTTGTCAAGTCCGGGCTGTGGCCTAAACCCCGGTTCTTGATGACCAAGTACGCCCCAGTGGGGAGAGTCTAACTCTCCCCACTTTTGTTTTTCACCAGATTTTTCAGAAAAAGAGGTTGTTGCGAAACATTGACTAGAGGCGTATTATTGAAGACGCAAAAGGCCCATTAATTATTAAGTAACAAAGATTAATTCTATGAAAAAAATTATTGTTTCGTTTGTCGCTCTTTTCATTGTTGCGGGTATGGGGGGTCTCACTATTTTTGTCCCAACATTCGCAATCGCCCAAGGACAAAGTAGTGATAATTTAACCCGCGTGCTCATTGCTTTCGATAAACCGGTCGGCCCTAGCGAACAAGCGCTCGTGCGCGCTCATGGCGGTAAAATTAAATATAGCTATTCCATTGTGAACGCTATAGCCGCCACACTGCCAGCCGGAGCGATTGAAGGGTTATCTCACAATCCACACGTCGCATCCATTGACCTTGACGATATCGTATCCGCCACTGAGATTGAACTTGATAATTCGTGGGGTGTGAAGCATATCGGCGCAGGCATAGTGCATGTTGGTTCGGTACAAACTGGTCCCATAAATAAAGGCACCGGAGTGAACATCGGTATCATTGATTCGGGAATCAATTATAATCATCCGGACTTAAACGATAACTATCGTGGTGGCTATGACTTTTTCTACTACGACAACGATCCGATGGATGTATATGGACACGGGACTCATGTTGCCGGTACTGCCTGCGCGGAGGATAATAACAATGGTAGTACGTCTCCAAAATTCGGCGTTGTAGGTGTTGCGCCTGAATGCGATCTCTATTCTCTCCGTGTTCTAAATGATGATGGCGTTGGCTACTGGAGCAATGTTATTGCCGCGGTTCAATGGTCAACCGGTGTGGTAGTGAATATCAATGGTCAGGATGTGCCAGGCGTCAAAATGGATGTCATCAACCTGTCACTCGGGAAAGCTCGAGATCCAGGCAGTACTGTAAAAGCGGCGTTTGATAATGCCGAAGCGCAAGGTGTCGTGATTGTCGCCGCGGCGGGAAATTCAGGAACTCTCTCCGGCAAGGGGAAAAACGTTATTTACCCAGCAAAATTCGCTTCAGTCATTGCCGTTGGCGCCACCGATTCTCTCGACAAACGAGCTAGCTTCTCAAGCACCGGTCCCGAGGTGGAACTTGCGGCACCGGGGGTGGCCGTCTACTCAATGTGGAATGATGATAGCAGTTATGGCAATCCGCAACCGGTTTGTAGGGTTCTACTGCCGACTCCGAGTGATTGCTACAAATACGGTTCCGGCACTTCAATGGCCTCTCCTCATGTAGCTGGAGTGGCGGCACTTGTTATAGCGACAGGTGTTACAGATAGCGGCAACGGTCGCATTAACGACGAGGTAAGGGCTGTGATGAACTATACCGCGCAAGACTTGGGAGCAAGCGGTCGTGATTCACTGTTTGGATACGGATTAGTTTCAGCTGTGGCTGCGGTTGCTCGTAGCATGGCATTATGGCCTTAAAATAGGGGGTTAAAGTAGTGTATTAAGTCTCCTTGAATAACCTACTCTTGGCAGTGGTTAGTTTTTATACCAAGCGTTATACCATTCTCTCATCTGATTTATTTCCTTTGTTTGTGCCGAAATGATGTTTTCCGCAAGCTGTTTCATTTCCGGCCGATTGGTCGAGCGCGAAAGCATTTGTGCCATCATAACCGCCATTTGATGATGAGGAATCATTTGTTCAATAAATTCCTTATCAAACGGCTGGGAGTTTTCGAGAGTTTTAACATCAGTTTCATTTCCCATCATGCCGCCATGCATCATCATACCCATTCCGTGACCCATTGAGGAGCTTACGTCTGGAACTTCGTTCCCAAACCATGACTTATACCAATCTTTCATTTGATCAATTTCGTCTGATTGCGTCTTGATAATGTCGCTCCCAAGCATTTTGATTTCTTGATGTTCGGCTCTCGTCAATGCGAGGTTAGCCATAGTGATTGCGTCTTCGTGATGAGGAATCATTTGTTCAATAAAATGAGAGTCAATCTGACCCATTATTTGATTGTTGCCCAACATCATCTGTCCGTCCCACGGTATCATGGGCGAAAATACCGGCGCTATCAAAATGCCCAAAATTAAACCCACCACTCCTGAAATTATTATTTCTTTATTCATTATTATTGTTTGGTGTTATTGTATAAAAAAGCGAAAAGCCACACGGCCAACACGGCAATAATATTCCAAATAATCAGCCCTGAAATGAAGGTCCCAGGTGTAAGGATGTTTTGCCCCATATCAAGACCCATGTGCAAACCATAGCGCATGAATCCGGGACGGATGCCGGGGAAAAGCGCAACTCCCGCATAGCAAACTACGTATACGACGCTAATCCATACTGCCGCGACTTTTAGCAAATGTTTTATGTTGATCATAAATGTAATGATATCATATCTCGTTTATCCGGAAAGCGGCATTTTTGCAGAACATAATTATCGTGCTCTATGTTGCGTCACTGACTTCAATTGCTTCACTGACCGATAAATTCTGGGCCGTATATTATAGTTTCTTTAATCAGCTCCTCGCCCTCGCCCTTAGCTCTAAAAATCTACATTCAATTTCTCACATTATTTTAGTGAAATTATCTGAAAGCCTTTATGTTCAAATTCTTCTATTGGATTAAATTTTGCCAAATCTCTCATCTTCCACTTTCCAACAAATCCAACCTTCTTTTCCAGTGTTCTACCTGTGTATCCTTTTGTCTCAGTATTCCATTCTTTCAAAACAAAAATATCTCCTTCTTCAATATCAAAATCGTTGAGTCTAAGCTCGAAGGTTTTTCTTCCATCAAGAATTGTTTGAAAATATTCTGAATTACACTTCTTTTCAACCTTTTTCATATTTCTTGGCTCCGCGACCAGGGCTCGAACCTGGGACATCCTCGTTAACAGCGAGGCGCTCTGCCAACTGAGCTATCGCGGAATATATCTTTTAACAAATTCTCTATTCCGTCAGTTGCCAACTGAGCTACCCGCCTCGACTCGCGTTGCTCGCCGACGCGAGGCAGGTCGCGGAATATTTAGAGATAATAACAGAAAATGAGTCTAATTCAAGACGCTTATGTTAGAATGGCGAGGTGAAATATAATAAATTTCATCTAAGGTTTGATGTTCGTTACGCCCTTTTGATTGCCATTATTATTGCTTTTGCATTGTCAATTTTTGTGGCTTATCGGTACTGGCTTCTTCGTATGGAATTAATGACATCGGAAGCAAACAGTTCGCAAGCAATCGCCCAATTGGAAAAAGAATTGACGGAGGTTAAATTGGACAGACTCAATCTCACCGAATTATCGCAATACCAGCAATCCGTCATAGATTCGTTTCAAGGTCAGATCAGTGGTATTGGTAATACGGTAGGCAGACTGGAAAAATTGTCTCAAACAGATAAAGAACTTCTCAAGAAATATTCTAAAGTCTATTTTTTGAATGAGAATTATGCGCCGACAAACCTTACTCAAATAGATGAATCGTATGTTTTTAAACAAAATGGCGGTAACCTCCTGATTCATAGTAATGTCTGGCCGTTTCTTAAAAAACTTTTAGATGATGCGCGTACCAACAATATAGATTTGCTAGTTGTTTCCGCTTTTCGTTCGTTTGATACTCAAGCCGCTCTTAAATCCGAATATAAGATGATCTATGGTGCCGGCACGGCTAATCAGTTTTCCGCAGACCAAGGTTACTCCGAACATCAATTGGGTACCTCTGTGGATTTCACCACCCAGAACGCAGGCGCGGTGTTCTCACATTTTAGTACAGAACCTGCCTATGAATGGCTTAAGGAAAACGCTTACAATTACGGCTTCATTCTTTCGTATCCGGAGGATAACGATTATTACAAATTTGAACCTTGGCACTGGAGATTTGTCGGGGTCGAGTTGGCCAAGATGCTTCATCGAGAGAACATATATTTTTATAATCTGAATCAGCGCGAGATAGATTCCTATCTTATCAAGCTGTTTGACTGATAGTATAATTAAAGTATGAAAATTAACATCAAGGCGACGGGTATGGAACTTACCCAAGCTATTTCAGATTATGTTTACAAGAAAATCGCGCCAATCGAAAAATATTTAAATAAGAAAAGTAGTTCGGATATCGTCGCGCAAATAGAAGTGGGCAGGAGTACACACCATCATAAAACCGGCAATATCTTTCGGGCTGAGATACATATTACCGGAGTCAATTTGGATGCCTATGCTGTTTCTGAAATGGAAGATCTTTATGCTGCCATTGACATAGTTAAGGATGAAATAATACATAATCTGCTGCACTTAAAGGGTAAACGGGAGACACTTGCGCGCAGAGGTGCTGGTATAATGAAGAATATGATGAAGGGTATTATTAGCAGTTTTAAGAAAAGATAATGGATTATTTGAAACAAAGAGCGGTACCATGGGTCTCATTTGCCGTCTTGGCAGGAGGTTTGATTTCCGCTGTTATTCTTTTTTGGCTTGTGAGAATTGAGGCGGATTTGCATATTACAATTACGAGTATTCAGTAGTTTTGAATTATTAATTACCTCGTAAAAAGCTTTCCCAAGACATTTCTTTTTTCCCAGCCGGAATAACTCTGGTGGGAGAAAATACGCCGTTAATTATTTGTGCGTCTTTTACCACCACTCGAATATTTTTGCCCCGTTTATTTGTGTAGAACATATAAGCGCCGGGCCAAGTGCTATATGCCAGTACTTTCCTTAGATTTGTTTCCGCATCGTCATTAAGGTTTAAGAGACCATCCTCTTTTTTGATAAGTTGGGTATAACTTGACTGAGTATTGTCTTGAGGCGTTTCATTTATTTCATCGTTGACCCATTTCGGCAAAAGCGCTCCAAGCATTCGGCCCCCGATTCGGCCAAGCTTTTCTTCCGCTGTGCGATAATGATCCGGCCACGGGGTAAACGGGGTCTCCACTTGCGCAAGAATCGGTCCGTGGTCCATTTTCTCATCCATTTTAATTATAGTGACTCCCAGCTTTTCTTCCTTGGAAAGAATCATGGCTTGAATGGGCGCTGCGCCTCGCAGTCGTGGCAGGAGCGAAGGATGCACATTTAATGTTTTAAATTTTGGCAACTCGATCAATTCCTTTGGTAAAATTTTGCCGAAGGATGCAACCACAAAGACGTCGGCGTCAAGTTTCTTTATCTGTTCTATCGGTAGCGGATCTTTGGCCGAACCGATTTTCAATGAAGGGACAAGACCGGTCAATTCCAACTCTTCCAATACATAATTCGAAAATTGAGAACCGCCGAAGAAAACAAATTTAACTTTTGGTTTCGGCGGTATGTCTTTGACATTTTCAGCCTTGTCGGTGAAGAGAATGCCGTTCAGGTGATCTGTTTCGTGTTGGAAAATTTGGGCCAAAAGTCCCGATGCTCCGCGTTCAAATCTCTTGCCGGATTCATCATAGGCTCTAATGGTTACTTTCTCACTCCTTTTGACCTGACCGTAGAGATAGCGTATGGATAAACACCCTTCCTCCACCTTTTTTGTTTTTTTTGAGAATTTGATTATCTCTGGATTAATAAAAATACTATCCTTTATTTCCTTGCGTGCGCGCATACCTTTAGATTTCTTGATTAAGGGAAAAATTTTTCCGGAAACCATAAATACTCGCAAACTTTCTCCGATCTGTGGCGAAGCGATAGCCACACCGTCTTCTTCCGCATCAAGCGCTTCTTTCATTCTGACGAGAATAGTTTGAATTTTTTTTGACCCGATACTTTTAAGCGGCACGTCCAAGGCGTGTTTTCTAAGCACCGAAGCTTCTTTTTGCAAAATTTTCGTTTGTATCATTTGCGGTGATTAGTTGAATCGTCCCTTATCTTAAGACTACCGAAAAAACATCTTGAGAAGTTGGAACTTTGAGAACATCTTTTCAACAAATATGCCAAATCTTCAACAGACAGGTGGGACGTTTTGACTGCTATGGCCCTGACAGGCAGCTCCTTCATATTAACGGCTTTTCTTTCAGCGTTTATTCGTCTATAAAACTCATCAAGCATTTTGAGCCGCGGATGTTTGAAGAGTTCTTTGATATTATGGTTTTTTAGATTATCGCCAAGAGATTTCATCCTATTATGGAAATATAGTATCATAGGTGCTCTAAGCATACTTTTTATCATGGCAAACAAACTTGGTATTGATCTTGGTACTACCAATATCCTGGTTTTTGTACCGGGCAAGGGCATTGTGCTCAATGAACCGTCGGTAGTGGCAGTTTCTGAAGATAATAAGATTCTCGCTATTGGCATGGAAGCTAAGATTATGATCGGTCGGACACCGGAGAACATTACCGCTTACAGACCAATGAAAGATGGTGTTATTGCCGATTATCGAGTAACGGAAGCAATGCTCCGTTATTATATAGACAGGGCGCTTGGCAAGTGGAATCTTTTTAAACCAGATGTTTTGATTTCGGTGCCGGCGGGAGTGACTTCGACCGAACGTCGCGCTGTCATCGAGGCGGCTATCAAGGCGGGCGCTAAAAATGCCTATGTAGTGAAGGAACCGATTCTTGCCGCTATCGGCGCCGGTATTCCTATTCAAGAAGCCGCTGGTCATATGATTGTGGATATTGGTGGTGGCACCACGGACGTGGCGGTAATTTCTCTCGGCGGTATTGTGGCCTCTACTTCGGTTAAGGTGGCCGGCAATAAGATTGATGCCGCTATTGTCGATTATGTGAAGAAAAATTTTAATCTGGTTATCGGAGACAAAATGGCCGAAGATATCAAAATCGCCATTGGTTCCGCCATACCGATTGACGATGAATTGACCATGTCAGTGAAGGGAAGAGATTTTGTGCTCGGTTTGCCGCGCACCATTGAACTTAAGACTAATGAAATAGTCAGGGCCATTTCAAAAGAATTGCGCGAGATGATTAAAGCGGTTAGGGAAGTTTTACAAGAAACCCCTCCGGAACTATCTTCCGATATTATTGATCGTGGCATTATCATGACCGGTGGTTCTTCCCAATTGCGTAATTTTCCCGAGCTGATGTTTCGTCGTACTGGTGTGAAGGCTGTATTAGCCAAAGATGCGTATTTTTGTGTGGCCAAGGGCACGGGTGTGGCGCTGGAACACCTGGATATTTATAAGAAATCCATCATTACAAAGAGATAGTGTCCATAAAATTTTCTATAGAAAAAAATCTTGAGGGAGCGTTTGGGCGGGTGGGAATTTTAGAAACCCCGCATGGGACGGTGCATACACCCGCTTTTGTTTCGGTAGGGACGAAAGCCACAGTCAAAGCGCTTACTCCAGAGCAAGTGAAATCTCTTGGCGCCGAGGTAGTCTTAGCAAACACTTATCATCTTTATCTTGAACCGGGCGCGGAACGTGTCAAAAGTTTTGGAGGGTTACACAAGTTTATGAACTGGTCCGGACCTCTAATGACCGATTCCGGTGGCTTTCAAGTTTTCTCTCTTGGCGTGGCGTATGGTAAAGAATTATCAAAGATTACTAAAATTACTAATCCGTCACAGATGATTGCTGAACGATCATTAGATTCTGAAATGCCGCGTCTTGCTACCATTGGCGCCGACGGGGTCTCATTTCGTTCTCACATTGATGGTTCTCTTCACTACATTACACCGGAGAAATCTATTGAAATTCAACACGACCTTGGCGCCGATATCATTTTTGCTTTTGATGAATGCACATCTCCTACAGAAGATATTCGTTATCAAGAAGAAGCGTTAGAACGAACACATCGTTGGGCCGAGAGAAGTTTGGAACATCATCAGAGGTTAAACCTTAAAAATCCCAAAGGTTTAACCTCTGTGCCGGCTTTATTTGGTATCGTGCAAGGTGGTAGAGAAGAGAGTTTGCGTAGGAGATCGGCAAAGTTTATCGGTAGTCTTGATTTTGATGGTTTTGGCATCGGCGGTTCCTTTGCGAAAGAAGATCTGGAAACTGCTGTTAAATGGGTTAATGAGATTTTACCGAAAGGAAAGCCGAGGCATCTTCTGGGTATTGGCGAGCCAGAAGATTTGTTTGTGGGAGTGGAAAATGGTATGGATCTTTTCGACTGTGTTGCGCCAACACGCAACGGTCGTGGCGGCACGCTCTATACTTCAAAAGGAAAAATAAATATTAGAAATGCGGAATTTAGAGAAGATAGGGCACCGCTTGATCCAGATTGCCCATGTGAAGTGTGCAAAAATTATTCCAGAGCTTATCTTTGTCATCTTTACCGAGCGCATGAGATGCTCGGTGGAACTCTTGGCTCGATGCATAATCTCCACTTCATCATTAATTTGGTCAGACGTATGCGCGAGGGTATTCTCGATGGCACTTTTTTTGAATTTAAAAAAGAATTTCTGTCAGAATATACAAAATATAAATCTTAATTTCTCTTACATCTATAAAACGCTATAGCGTAAATTAGATGTATATAAAAAATTAAATAAAAAAGTCGTGTGGGCTGAGTAGACCCACACGACCGATTGTCGAATAGGATTGCGTCGCTACTCCATCAGTTTGAGATTGTCGTTTTTTTACCGAGAATTTTTGTCAGCGCCGAAGGGAAGCAGGATTCGAAGAATTCTCTCATTTCACCCACTTCGATCCCTGTTGCTGTGGCTGCCAAGGAGGTGTCCCTCCTGTGTGCCACAACATTAGGTATGCCGTCCTCTGCCATCCTGGCCTCAACTACCAATAGCGCAATTTCTTTCCTTCGCTCCTCTGTCATAAATACCCCTTTCAATCAAATAACTCTGCTAACCCTGCAGTAGGGTAGGCAATAATGACCCTTGCCTATGTAAACATTATACCATATCAAACTAAAGAAAGTCAAATTAAATTCGTTAATCTTATAAAATTGAGGTATATTAGTGTTTTATGGGAGTTTTTAAAGTTCATAGGGAGTTTCAACCGGCGGGGGATCAGCCGAAAGCCATTAAAGAACTGGTGAACGGGATTAAGAAAGGTTTACAATACCAGACTCTTTTAGGCGTGACCGGTTCCGGTAAAACTTTTACCGCTGCCAATGTGATAGAGAAAATTGGTAAGCCCACTTTGGTTATTGCGCACAACAAAACTCTGGCTGCGCAACTTGCGCAAGAGTATCGGGAATTTTTCCCAGACAACGCAGTGCACTATTTTGTGTCTTATTACGATTACTATCAGCCGGAAGCGTACTTGCCAATCACGGATACTTATATTGAGAAGGAAGCGATGATCAACGAAGAAATTGAACGCTTGCGCCATGCCTCCACTCAAGCTCTTCTCACCAGAAAAGATGTCATTATCGTCGCCTCGGTTTCCTGTATCTACGGTCTCGGTAATCCGGAAGAATACGAAAAAGTAAATATTAAGATCGAGAAAGGACAAAATACGGTGCGTGCCGATTTAATCCGCGCGCTTATCAATATCCACTACTCTCGCACCAATTCCGATGTAAAGCCGGGCACTTTTCGGGTCATTGGTAATGTCATTGAGATTATGCCCGTGTCAGAGCGTCTGATTTATAGAATTGAGATTCAAGATGGTCGGATCGAACGTATCAAAAGAATAAACGCCGTTTCTCATGTCTTGATAAGCGAGCCGCAAACCTTCTTTGTTTTTCCGGCTAAGCATTTTATAACAGCTGACGAAGATTCCAAACGCGCCCTGAAGAGTATCAAGGCAGAGCTCGAAGAACAGCTGAAAAAATTAAAGAAAGAAGAAAAACTTCTTGAAGCAGAACGACTCAAACGACGCACCACGTATGATCTGGCCATGATCAGGGAAGTGGGCTACACCAACGGTATCGAAAATTACTCGAGACATTTCTCCGGCAAATTGCCGGGCGAAGCGCCCTTCACTCTTCTTGATTATTTTCCCAAGAAGCCGGATGGCCGACCGGATTTCCTGACCATCATAGATGAATCTCACGTTACCGTGCCGCAGATTGGCGGTATGTATGCCGGAGACAAGTCACGCAAGGATATTTTGATTGAACATGGTTTCCGTCTACCTTCCGCAAGAGATAACAGACCCTTGAGATTTGAAGAATTTGAAAAGAAAGTTGGACAAATTATTTTCACTAGCGCCACACCGGCGCATTATGAGAAAGAACACAGTTTACAAGTGGTGGAACAAGTGATACGACCGACGGGACTGGTTGATCCTGAAGTTTCGGTCAAACCGATTCAATCTAAAGGCCAATATAAAGGGCAGATTTACAATTTTATGGAAGAAGCGGCTAAAGCAATAAGAAAGGACGGACGTGTGATTGCCACGACTCTGACCAAAAAAATGGCGGAAGATTTGTCTGAGTTTTTGAAAGACAAAAATATTAATGCACGATACTTGCATAGTGAGATTAAGACCATTGAGAGGATAGAAATACTCACCGCTTTTCGCCGGGGTGAGTTTGATTGTTTAGTCGGAGTTAATCTCTTGAGGGAGGGTCTGGATCTTCCGGAAGTGACTCTTATCGGCATTTTAGACGCCGATAAAGAAGGTTTTCTGCGGAGCGATACTTCACTTATACAAATTATTGGTCGAGCTGCTAGAAATGTTTCGGGTAGAGTTATTCTATATGCCGATATGGTAACTGGTTCGATGGAAAGGGCCTTGAATGAGACTCTGCGCCGCCGTATGATTCAAACAGCTTACAATAAAAAACATGGGATTACTCCGCAGACAATTATCAAAAAAATAAAGGACATCACAGATACGCTTGAGAGGGAACATCATCAGGCCGTCGCTTTGTTACTTGAGACGGACGAAAAACTTTTTGTCAAAAGTCCGAAGAAATTGATTAAGAGTAAGAAAAAAGAGATGGAAAAAGCGGTTCGCGATCTTGATTTCGAAACCGCCGCTATTCTACGTGATGAGATTAAAATACTTGAAAATTATAAAAAAGATGTGTCGAGCAACTAGCTCGACACATTAATGGTAAACTCTGCTTAGCGAACGCGAACACCTCCTATGTACAGCGGGCCATGTTGATCTCGATAGTCGTGAATTTATGCAACAAACCAGATAACGATAGTTGTTATGGCTATTAACAACCCAACTCGCATTCCGAATATGTTATATTCCACGACCTGTATAAACGGGGTAAATCCAGCGCAATATCCGCTGAATAAGAGGAATAAAATCACTGTGAATAGCTCCCCCGGAAAAAAGATATCGTAGACAATCTTGGTCCGCAGCATATCTACGATGAACACGATTGCAAGGATGAGAAATAAAATATGCATGCAGTATCCTCCTTTGAATTTGATTGTTCAATTATCTGTACCAGATATTAGCACAATATAAATTACTTGTTCATACATGCGTAGTTTGTCCCAATGTACAATATACAACATACGATATATGATAAGTTATGCCTCATATTTCTAAACGCAAGCTTGATAAAGAATATTTCAACAAACTAATTTTAGAACTCATTAGGTCTTTTGAAAGATCATTTAAGAAAAACAAAACTAAATCAGTATTCTATGAGTTTTTCACTTATACCGAAAGAGCTATGTTTGCTAAACGTCTTGCAGTGATTGTTATGCTTTCAAAGGGTATTTCAAGTTATGTAATAGCTGATGTACTCAATATGAGTCCCTCAACTGTAGATAGAATGTCTTTAAACTATGACCGCGGTAAGTACGATGCCATTATTGATCATGCCTTAGGAAAGAAAGATATTTGGAAAATAATAAACGACATTTTGGCTGTTGGAGGATTCTTACCACCTAGGGTTGGTGGAAAACGCTGGAGAAAATTTGACAAGTCTGTTTACGACCAAAAACTACTAGAAACATAACATACGATATATCGTATGTTATGTTAATGTGAGGACTTTTTATATTATTTGAGGCATAGAGTTTGGAAGACATTTCGAGATGTGCTAGCATGGACACTATCACCCCATGGGTTGAACCGGGGTGTATTTCGATTATGGATAAAAAACATTCCCAAGAAGAAAAAATTATCGTCAAAGGGGCGCGGACGCATAATTTGAAGAATATTGACGTGGAAATGCCGCGTAATAAAATGATTGTTTTTACTGGTCTTTCCGGTTCAGGCAAGTCTTCATTAGCCTTCGATACTATCTTTGCCGAAGGACAGAGGCGTTATGTAGAATCGCTTTCTTCCTATGCCAGACAATTTTTGCGCCAAATGCAGAAGCCCGATGTTGATGAAATTTCTGGTCTATCACCAGCTATTTCAATTGATCAGAAAAGTCGTTCCAATAATCCGCGATCAACCGTTGCGACTGTAACGGAAATTTATGATTATCTGCGCATTCTCTACGCGCGTATTGGTCGACCGCATTGTTTGATTTGCGGCAATGAAATCCAAAGACTCTCGAATGAAGAAATTAAAAATTTTGTTTTGGAAAAGATTAATGAAAAAAGCCACCGCCAATGGCGGGGTCCCGCTTCTAGCGTTGATCAGATTGAAATCTTTTCTCCCGTAGTGCGAGGCAGAAAAGGTGAATATTATCAACTTCTTTATGATTTGTTGGGCAAGGGTTACAGCGAAGTTTTGGTTGATGGCGTCAAGAAATCGCTGCGGGAAAGAATTATTTTGACCAAAACTAAGAAACACGAAATCTCCGTTCTGGTAGACGCCATAAAACTGTCTGACTTTCAAACAGATGAGAAAAATGCCAACGAACGTCTGATAGAGTCCATAGAGAAAGCTCTCGATGAATCTAATGGTCTTCTCTTGGCCCGTTTCAGAGATGACGAATTTCTCGTGTCGGCCAAATGGGCGTGTCCGAGAGACGGCTTTTCATTTCCGGAAATAGAACCGAGATTATTTTCTTTCAATTCTCCTTATGGAGCGTGTCCGAAATGCAATGGTCTCGGCACTAAATATTTTTTTGGTACCGAACCGTGCGAAGTCTGTCTCGGTAAGCGGCTGCGAGAGGAAGCGTTGAGCGTTTTGGTCGGAGGTAAACATATTGTGGAGCTGACTTCTTTGTCGATCAAAGATTGCGCCGAATTTTTCAAAAAACTTAAACTCACGACCCGTGAAAAAAATATCTCGAAAGTAATAACGAAAGAGATAGAAGCGCGTCTCTCTTTCATGCTTGATGTTGGTATTGAATATCTTTCACTTGATAGAAAAGCTCATACGCTCTCCAGCGGAGAAGCGCAACGCATACGATTGGCTTCGCAGTTAGGTTCTGGTCTGGTGGGTGCGCTTTATGTTCTTGATGAACCAACCATAGGTTTGCATGCTCGCGACAACGCCCGTCTCATCAAGACTCTTATCAATTTGCGCGACTTGGGTAACACTATCATTGTCGTCGAACATGACGAAGAAACAATCTACTCATCCGATTTTCTGGTTGATATCGGTCCTGGGGCCGGTATTCATGGCGGAAAGGTGGTGGTGGCTGATTATCTTGAACCGCTTCTTTTGGCCAAAAAGAATGAAACCGGATCTCCGACTCTCGCTTATTTGCGTGGTGAAAAAAGTATTGAAATACCTAAGAAACGCAGAATAGCCGAGAAGGGCAAACTATCTATTCGCGCCGGTTCCGTCTTTAATATTAAGCATCTCAATATCGACATTCCACTCGGCAGATTGGTGGCTGTCACGGGTGTCTCTGGTTCCGGCAAATCTTCTTTTGTTTACGAGATTCTCCATAAAAATCTCCAAGCTCGGTTTGATCGACGTTATCGAAGTGCCGGGATTTTTAATTGTCAATCTTTTACCGGCTCCGAATATCTGGGTCGCTCTATCTTGATAGACCAGTCGCCGATTGGCAGAACCCCGCGTTCGAATCCCGCTACGTACACCGGCGCCTTTACTTTTATCCGTGAACTTTTTGCCGAAACCGTGGAAGCCCGAGCGCGCGGTTGGAGAGCAAACAGATTTTCCTTTAATGTGCGGGGCGGTCGATGTGAGACTTGTCAGGGTAATGGCTTGATTGAAGTGGAAATGCATTTTCTGCCGACTGTGTATGTGCCGTGCGATGTTTGTAATGGTCGACGCTTCATGAAAGAGACTTTGGAAATAAAATATAATCACAAAAATATTTACAATGTTCTCGAAATGACTATTGAGGAAGCGCTTACGTTTTTTGAAGACATTCCGGCGATTCATGATCGCCTCAAAACCCTAAATGATGTGGGTTTGGGTTATCTTTGTCTTGGTCAATCCGCCACCACACTCTCCGGAGGGGAAGCGCAGAGAGTCAAAATTGCTTCAGAGCTCTATCGTCCACATTTGCAAAAAACGATCTATCTTCTCGATGAACCGACTATCGGTCTTCACTATGAAGATGTTAAGAAATTAATCGAGATTCTCCAGAAATTAGTAGATAAGAGCAATACTGTTATAGTTATTGAACACAATCTCGACTTTATAAAGAGTACAGATTATATTCTCGATATCGGTCCGGAAGCCGGTGATGGCGGGGGCAAGCTCGTAGCCCAAGGCACCCCAGAAGAAATAGCCAATACCGATACTCACACAGGAAAATATTTACGTAAAGTTTTACACAAGAAGTAGTTTGATAAGCTCATTATAAATAAGATGAAAAATTTGGATATAAAGCGATATAAATTACCTGACTCTCCGGGCGTGTATTTCTTCCTTGGAAATAAAGGAGATATTTTATATATTGGCAAGGCGACTAGTCTCAAGGACCGAATTAAGAGTTACTTTGTTCGTAATATTTTAACGACCAGGAGTCCACTTATTGTCAAAATGCTTAATGAGGCAAAGAAAGTTACTTTTACTCAAACAGATTCTGTTCTCGAAGCGTTAATCTTGGAAGCCAATCTTATCAAGAAACATCAGCCAATTTATAATTCCAAAGAGAAGGATGACAAAAGCTACAACTACATTACCATCACAACGGAAGATTTTCCAAGAGTAATTATGGTTCGTGGTAAAGATATTACTTATGGCTTGCCCGCCAAAGCTTTAGCGACGGCGGGGCCATTTCCTTATGGGGGAGAATTAAAAGAAGCGCTTAAGATTGTCAGGAAAATTTTTCCATACAGGGATAAATGCCTGCCCGGGCAAAATAAACCGTGTTTTAACGCTCAACTTGGTCTATGTCCCGGTGTCTGCGCTGGTCTGATTTCTAAAACAGCATACCGGAACGTTATCAAACATATTAAACTTTTTTTTGAAGGTAAAAAACTTAAGCTTCTCAAATCGCTTGAAGGCGAGATGAAAATTTTAGCCCAAGAACGCAAGTTTGAAGAAGCGGGAAAAGTGAAAAAGCAAATTTTTGCTCTTCAACACATTCAAGATATTGCCCTTATTAAAAATGGAAAAAGTTCGGAAGCTAGTTTAAGAATTGAAGCTTATGACATCGCGCATATCTCCGGTACACATGCGGTGGGTGTGATGACTGTGGTGAAAGATGGCGAGTTAAATAAAAATCAATATAGAAAATTTAAAATTCGGCTGGATAGCAATAACGATACTGCCAGTCTGAGGGAAGTGTTGATCAGAAGACTTACTCATCGGGAATGGGTACTGCCCGGTCTGATTGTGGTAGATGGCGGAAGAAGTCAGCTAAATATTGCCCGAGAAGTGCTAAGAAAAGCCGGTTTAGGCATAGATGTGGTATCTGTAGTTAAAGATGAAAGGCATAAGGCCCGAGAGATTCTAGGCAAAAGTGTCAAAAGCTTAGCTTTTGACAGAAGTATTTTGCTTGCCAATGCGGAAGCGCATCGATTTGCTATTCAATATCATCGCAAGTTACGCGGAAGCGCATCGATTTGCTATTCAATATCATCGCAAGTTACGAGGAAAGAAATTTAGCCCGCCTAGACTCGATGTTTAGTCGAGGCTGGGGTATAATTTAGTTTATGAATCTTTCTTCGAAGCCTAGAGTGGCTGTCCTGCGTGGCGGTTCATCTGATGCTTACGAAGCTTCTCTGAAGACTGGTGGATATATTCTTGCCAATCTGCGGAATATGTTGGAACTGTATGAACCATTGGATATTTTTATTTCCAAAAACGGCGAGTGGCATCGCGAGGGACTAGTACACGAACCGCATCGCGCCCTCCAGCACGTAGATGTTGTCTGGAATGCGCTTCATGGTTTGTCTGGAGCAGATGATCAAGCACAGAGAGTTCTTGAGGGACTTCAAATGCCTTTTATTGGTTCGAGTGCCGCGGCCTCGGCTCTTGCCATGAATCAAGATATGGCTAAAAATTTATATCGAAAGTTTTCTCTATTAACTCCTGCATATGAAGTAATTACCAAAGATAATTTGAATGAAGATCGGTTAATTGGCATTTTTAGAACTTATCTTTCGCCAATAATAGTTAAACCGGTACGTTGTTTTAGCGGGATGTTTCAAGCATTTACCTACAATGAGTTAAAAGAATCAGTTCAAAAAGCTCTTGCTCTTTCGCAACGGGTGTTGGTCGAGGAATTTATAAAGGGAAGGGATGTGGCCTGTACTGTGATCGAAAATGCTCGGGGAGAAGAAATTTATGCTCTTTTACCCACTTTATCCAATCAAAACGAAGTGGACAAACAAATAGAACAAATGGCCAAACAGGCTCATCAGATAATAGGACTTTCTCATTATTCCAGCTCCCATTTTCTTGTTACCCCAAAAAAGAAGATTTATATATTGAAAACTAATTCATCGCCGGAACTTCATGAAGATTCTTTAACATATCACGCGCTCCGTGCTACAGGCTGGCGCCCACGTGACTTTGTTGATCACATTCTTAGACTTGCAATGTGATAGAAAAACCCCCGCAACCCTTTTCGAAGAGTTGCGGGGGTCTCGGAGATGTTCTTCACAGCCAAGGTCTCAGTGGCAATAATTTTTCTGGAATTTCGCATTCCAGCACCCATGTAATCTTTTCCAACGTTGAATGTCTTGGGTATGTTTTGCCTCGCTCGATATCTGATATGGACCTAGAAACTCCCGCCCATCTTGCTACTTCATTTTGACTGAGATGAGACTTAAGTCGTTGTCTTGTGAGAAAACTACCCAAAGCAGTTTCTCTTTTTTTCTTGCATAGTCTTCTCTTGGGCCTGATAGTCTCTATATTATTGAAATCAAGCTTGAGAAATTGAGCGAGAGCCTCGATTACCTTACTATTACCCCCTCGGTTTTTCCCCATCTCTATTTGGCTAATTGCTTGTCTGGAGACACCTACTACCAGAGCACATTTTGCGAGCGTGAGACTGAGCTGTTTTCGTTGTGCTCGAAAAATTCTCCCCATCTTTGTTGGTCGATATCTTTGTCGCATTGGTATTTCTCCCTTCCTTTCCGACAATTTGATCAAGTCTGGGTAAGATACTGCTATTAATATGACTATATGTCAAGTATTACCACAATTTACAATATTATGGCAGAACGAAATGGAACATAAACCAAAAATGGCTCATACTGCCGCTCATAGCTAGTATGTGAAAGGCGTCGTGAAATGTAAACCAGCGATACTTCGGTCTATAATTTTTGTGAGAGGAAAGGGCAAAAAATAAGGTACCAGCGGTGTAAAGTATGCCACCTATCGCGAGCCAAAATATTCCCATTGGCGAAAGTGATGTGCGAAGCGGCACAAAAGCGATAATAACAAGCCAACCCATGAGAAGATACATAAATGTTGGGAGCCATCTTGGTGTTCGTACGCGGAAAATTTTTAAGGAGATACCAACTAGCGCCAGTCCCCAGATTACGCCCAAAATACTCCATCCCCATGCCGGAGGGAGAACGAGGAGCGCGAGCGGTGTATAAGAGCCGGCGATAAGCGTATAGATCATTGAACGATCAAGTATTTTGAACAAATCTTTGCGGGGATGTTCGGGCGGGATTAAATGATAAATGGTGCTTGCGAGATAAAGTAAAATAAGCACTACTCCAAAAATAACAACCGACACCACATATATCGCTGTGGCATATGTAGCGGCACGAATCACTAACACAACAAGCCCTGCGATAGATAGAAGCGTGGCGATAAGATGTGAGAGACTACTCGTGTTAATCATACTTTTTCTGAACCGGTGGTCTATTCTTAAGATAGTTCGGACGCACTTCGCCCCGCCGTGGCGGGGCGAGGGTTTGGCCAAGAATTCCGCCTGCCCGCCCGAAGCCCTTGGCGAAGGAGGGAACCTAAATCCTGAACTTTGACAATTTCATGTTTTTCTTTGGCGGTTTTTAGCGAAGCGTACTGCCAATAAGAATACCATTGGCCCAATAGAATCCTGTGTCGCCAGATGGCAGTATGTCGTATGTTGCGCCTTCACTGTACGAAACGCGCTCGGTGTTTATTACGGAAACACCGTTGTATAAGTCGCCAACCACAAGATCGCCAATAGTATGTCCATCAATAGTCGGATGTCCTGGAGAAACGAACAACTCTCGGCCATCATTAAGAATCAGATGAACCATTTGGTGAGTTAGCGGCACCAACACCTTTGAAGTTTTGGTTATGATACTGGATATGCGTTTACCAGTTTTGTCCGTCGTCCAAACCGCCATACCAACTTGCAAATCTTTTATCGTGATAAGCCCAGACGGTGTGTCAATAAGCGAGTTACCGGCAAGACAGATCGGACATCCACCGTAAGGTGGTTGCCCAACAACTTTATTAAAAGTTATTGTCTGACCAGAAAAATTAATACTTATGAGTTTGATTGATACGCCTTCGCAGGCATACCCTATGTCATCACCTATATGCAAAGTTTTGGGCTCGCCTGTGTCTCTCGAAACTGGATATGCCATGTACCAAAGGCCGTCAACACTATCAGAATTAATTTTTTGTATTAAGAATGAACTTTCCTTTTCACCTACTTTTCTAATTATTTTTTCGCCACTTGGTACTGGTGTAGGCGTTGGAGATGGTTTAGGCGTCGGACTTGGTTTTGGTGAGGGGGTCGGTGAAGGGGTAGGGCTTGGTGTTGGGGTCGGGGTAGGAACGGGTACAGGTAGTGTAGTCTGCCGAGTTGTGACGAAATACGCACCAGTACCAATAAGTGCGATGACAATTGCAATCAATAAAATATTTATAAAACCCTTTTGATTCATATGATTAAAAATTTTCTTTTTCCAAAATCAAAATGCATCCGAACTATCTTAAGAATAGACCACCGGACAGGAAATTGCAAGCGAGGCGCCTGCCCCTCGCTTGCAATTTCCTGTCCGGTGGACCTAGCGAGCATCGCACTCGCGACTC
>JBBTYJ010000008.1:0-19308 GCA_038061835.1 Patescibacteria group bacterium
CTTCTCTGGCAAGGAGAAACTTACACTCCGCCCTTCTATAAAGGCAGGTCATTATGGTCCAGTCAATCAAGAATTGTTTTGTTAGCGATGACCCAAGGTCTGGGCAACCCGTCAAATTTAATTTACAAATGGACTAAAAATGGCACCGTGCTGGGTAATATCAATGGTGTAGGTAAAAACTCTCTATCTTTCACCGATTCTATTCTCTCCAGACCACAAACCATTAGAGTGGATGTTCTTTCCGGACAAAATGCCGTACTGGCAAGCGCCTCTGTTAATGTAACCCCGGAACCTCCAATACTTATTATTTATGAAAACAATCCGTTATATGGATTTATGTTCCATAGAGCCGTGGACCGAGAATATAAGTTTCGGGAAAAAGAAACAACGTTTACAGCTTTCCCTTTTTTCTTCAGCATATCTGACCGCGCAGATGATACGATTGATTATGAGTGGCGCACCAACAACGGAAATTTGGAAACTAAAAACTCGGTCACTTATCGCGCCCCAGACGAGACCGCCGGCACATCACAGATAGAGGTAAGCGCTTCAAATAAAGAAAAAATTCTACAGAGCTCTGGTAAAAACTTCCTAATACAATTTGGAAAATGAAAAAAACTTTCTTGCTACTTATCGTCTATTTTCTACTATCAAGTACTCCTGCGTTTGCCGCAACTGACTACACGCTTCTTGCGCCCATTCCTTTGGACGGCGCCGCTTCTGCACCATCTCAAACGACACAAGCTAAACCGTACATTGAAGGCATTTTTAAGTTGATTATAGGTTTGGCCACCGGACTCGCGGTAGTGATGATAATTTTCGGCGGTATTAAATATATGTCCACCGATGCTTTTACAGGAAAGAGTGACGCCAAAGACACTATCCGAAACGCGATATGGGGACTCTTACTTATCATTGCCGCATGGCTTATCCTCTATACCATCAACCCTCAACTGGTAAAATTCAACTTGGAGATTCCGATACAAGAAATAAGATCGGCAATTTCGGGTGGCACCATCCCCGCTCCTTCCGGTGATTGTTCAACTTGTGTCGTTGTTTCGGTGCCACACAAAGAAGCGCCTATCGGATGCGCCGCCCCAGGACCATGCACGATAGATGAAGCTTTGAATACTAAACTGGCAGCATTACACGCGCTCGATCCTTTGCTGGTAACAGAATCTTATCCCCCTCCCAGCGTTGTACCCCACACGGACCCGTGTCACAACAGCGGCACTTGCGTCGATGCCACCATATCATCCATGACGCCCCAGAATGCTTTAAAATTTGTAAATGACGCCAGCGGCATGGGGCTAAACGTTCTTGTTGAGGTAACATCTGAAGCTAAAAAGTCGGCTATGATACAGGCGGGGGTACCGTCCTCACGGGTAATAGTGACGGCAGGCAATGGTGACCATTTTCATATAAAATTATGATGAAAAAAATATTTATAATCACAATAGTGGCCTTGGTTATAATTTTAATTGGCTCTTTAGGGTGGTACTTATTCGCGCGAAATCCAGAAATTTCTACTAGTGAAAATGTTGGAAATATTTTGCCGTTTGGCTCTGGAGATAACGGTAATATCTCCGTTACAATTACTGATAATGAGTTCGGACGAGACAACGCCGTTGATAGTAGTGGTGGCGGTAGTTCTTTTGATGAATTTGGATCACCAACAGCCAACCTTTTCCGCATTTCTAATGTCCCGATTGCCGGAATGGTAATTTTCAAAAAATCCGGGGCAACTATTGTTAGGTATGTGGACCGCGCTACAGGACATATATACGATATCGATTTGATGACTTTTACAAAAACTAGGATTGTTAACCAGACTCTGCCGAAAATTTACGAGGCATATTTTAAATCAGACGGCAATACAGTTCTAATGCGATCTCTCAGGAATGATTCCGATGTGGTAGATAATCTAATACTTAATCTAACGCCCCCACAGAGCACTTCCACTAATACCTTGTATGCCGTTTCATCCACGCCCCTGCGCGGAAACATCAACGCCATTGCCGTCGGATCGGGAAATACTCTTATCTATTCGCGGCAAGACACGTTATCCATAGTTTCTTCAACATTTAACGGCACGGGGGCTAAAACCCTGTTAAATTCCGTGTTTACAAACTGGCGTTTAGCGACAGCGGGGAACAATCTGATTATCTACACAGGAGCCAGCGCCGATGTGCCCGGCCTCGCCTATGACTTAAATACATCAAACGGGGTTCTCACTAAAATTCTTGGCCCGCTCAATGGACTTGTGGCAATACCCGAAACTTCTGGTAAACGAGTGTTGTATTCGTACAGCGAAAACAATAAAACAAGGCTGTTCGCTAAAAATTTAACGGACAATACTCAGTCTGAAATATTGCCAACAACTCTTGCTGAAAAATGTATTTGGAGCATTAAACAAATCGGTGTCGTTTATTGTGGGTCTCCAACTAATGAACCGGGACCAAGTGAACCGGATGGATGGTATCAGGGATTAACTCATTTTTCCGACCGTATATGGTCATTTAATACTAATAATGAGGTGGCTCAGGTTTTAATGGAACCCAAAATTAAACTTGATGTTGATATTGATTTGACCGAACCGAGACTTTCACCCGATGAAGATTATCTTGTTTTTATAAATAAAACCGATTTATCTCTCTGGGCTCTTAAACTGGATTAACCGAACCAATCTTTGGCTTCCGACGCACAAAAAGTTCTTGGCCGATACTAAAGAGATTGGTGGTGAACCAATATAAGGCGATCACGCCGGAAATATTATAAGAGATAAAAAAAACTATCACCGGAAAGAAGTATTTCATTTGAGTTTGCATACTTCTAGCAAGATTGTCTCCAAAGGAATCACCCTTAGGCTGTGTTTGCCCCTTGGCGGAAATTTGAAACTGGAAAAAGGTTGAGGCAGCCGCCAATAACGCCAGCGGTATATTCTTGGCGGTGAGATCGAGGAACCCAAATAATGTTGCGCTTATATATTCAGGCGCAGTTACAAATGAATATAAAAGAGGGGTATTGATCTCGGGGAAATGAAGAAAGATTTGATATAGAGCTAAAATAATAGGAATTTGAAGAATAATTACAAATATACCTGAAAACGGGTTTACCCCTTTTTCTTTATAGAGAGCCAGGGTGCGTTTTGCCTGTTCCTCGGAATTATCTTTGTGCCGCTCCTTGATTTTTGCTAAATCCGGAGCTATGGCGGACATTCTCATCTGTGTCAGCACTGCCTTTCTGGAAAGAGGAAACATTATTATGCGAACTAAAATAGTGAGCAGAACAACGATAACACCGGCATCAGCCCATGGGAGTATTTTAAATAAGAGCACCAAGACATTATAAAGCGGGTCAAAGAAAAAAGTGTGATAAATGAAAGACATTTAGATATTATAGTCTCTAATTTTTAATTATTCTAATCAGTTTTAATAATTCAATCTTTAGTTCTTCTCCCTTAACTTTTTCCGCGCCGGGCCTTGCGGTAAGCAAATACAAATTATTAGAAAGTTTGGGTAGAAATTCTCTAATTACTGAATAGACTCGGCGACGGATTTTATTTCGAATTACTGCTTTTTTAGAAATTTTTTTTGAAACTGAGACAGAGACACGAACATCGTCTTCGGACGAGCCGATGCGTAATAAAAAGTATTTGGATTTATAGTATTTGCGAGAATCAGACGATGATCTAAAGAGTGTGCGCGATATTCTCTTTGATTTAGAGAGCATGGGTAATCAAGCAGCAAGACGTGTTCGGCCCTTTCTTCTTCTGTTTCGAATAACCCTTCTACCGGTAGATGTTTTTTGTCTTGACAGAAACCCATGTGTCCTTGCTCGTTTTCGTTTTTTTGGTTGATATGTTACAGACATGTTGTTCTTAACAGGTTATAAACACATTATAAACATTTTTAAGGCCTTTCACAAGTTTCCATTAAAACTTAAGGGGATATACTATGTTTTACTGAATGAATTCTTTCATGGATTATAAACAACTTTGGCAAAGCGTTTTGGTGGAAATGGAATTAAGCATCTCGAGCGCAAATTTTACAACATGGTTTAAGGATACGTTTATTGTAAAAGGGGACGAAGGAATAGTGGTACTTTCTGTTCCTAATGCTTTTGTTAAGGAGTGGCTGCTAACAAAATATCATAACGTAATCCTAAGAAGCTTGAGAAATTTAGAGAGCTCCATTCATACTGTTGAGTATGTGGTAAATATAGATGGCGCCCGCAAGAAGGAAAGCGGGACAAATCCCGAACTCCACACAAAAGAACTCCCCTTGCCGGAGATTGCGGTCAATAAAGACGATAATCTAAACCCTCGTTACACTTTCGAAACATTTGTTGTAGGACCATTTAACGAGTTGGCTCATGCGGCCGCTCGGGCGGTGATTAAAAAACTCGGTGTTATGTATAATCCGCTTTTTATACACGGATCGACCGGCCACGGTAAAACCCACCTGATTCAAGCTATTGGTAATCATATTAAAACTACCGACCCAAACAAAAAAGTTTACTATATGACCTCGGAACAGTTCGGTCAGGACTGCATGAACGCGCTTCAAAATCAAAAAATGTCTGTTTTTAAAGAAAAATATCGTAAATATGATGTCTTGATTGTTGATGATATTCAATTCTTCTCTGACAAACAGAAGTTTCAGGAGGAATTATTTCATTTATTTAACACTCTACACGACAATAACAGGCAAATAATCTTTTCTTCTGACAAACACCCGTATTTCATTACTGGCCTTGAGGAGAGGCTTAAATCTAGACTATCTGCAGGAATGACCGTTGATATTCCGGCACCAGATAAGGAGTCTAGAATTGCAATTATTACCAGAAAAGCGTTGCAACAAAACATTATTTTATCCTCGGAAATAGTGGACTATCTCGCGCATACTATAAATGGCAATATTCGAGACCTTGAGGGGGCTATTAACACTCTTATTTGTCATACCCAACTCAAGAATAAGGAGGTTACAATGACGGATGTTAGAAATTACATCAAAAATAACGTGAAGCCCAAAAAGACAGTGGCTATTAAAGACGTTGTAAGAATTGTCTCTGATTTCTACAATATTAAGGAAGGTAGTATTTATGAAAAAACTCGGCACAAAGAGGTGATTCGCCCACGCCAAATTGTTATGTATTTGCTACGTGAAGATTTTAACATCTCTTACCCGTCAATCGGGCAAAAATTAGGGGGGAGAGATCACACCACAGTTATTTATTCGTGTGAAAAAATAAAAACAAGCATAAAAGAGGATCAATCGTTATTGGAGGAGGTTAGCCAGATCAGAAATTTATTAATTGTGTAGAGTTCTGTGGAGAAAGAACGGAAACAATGTTGATGACTTGTTTAAAATTATTTTTAAAGAATCTGTTTTTAAAATAATTTTCTAATTTCATGATTTATCCACAAATTAAACAAAAATTAAATAAAGAAATATGGCTTAAAAGCAGCATTAAAAATATTATACACATATTCACACTCCTAATAGTAATAATAATTTTTTATATATGAAAATAGAATGTATTAAAGAACAATTAGAGGATGCTTTAAATAAGGCAGTTAAGATAACTGGTAAAAATCTCACCTTACCAGTATTAACAGGTTTTTATTTAGAGGCTCGCCAAAACTTACTTTCGGTTAGGGCGACAAATTTAGATTTAGGTATCTCTATTGTTTTACCGGTAAGGGTTGTGGAACCTGGGATTGTTGTTGTGCCGGCCAATATAATTTCCTCACTCATTTCCTCTTTATTAAAAGATAAAAATATTACCATTAGTACTAAAAATCATATTTTAGAGGTAAAAACATTAAACACAAAAACAAATATTAAAACTCTTTCTGGTGAGGATTTTCCTATTATTCCAGAGATAGGCGATGACAAAACATTCTTAATACCAGCGAGAGACTTTATCTTTGGTCTAAGATCAGTTATTTACGCGGCGGCTGTAGGTAGTGTTAAACCAGAACTATCGTCAGTCTCCGTAACATATGAGGATGGATTTCTGGTTTTTGCTGCCACAGACTCATTTAGACTAGCTGAGAAAAAAATAAGAATCAAAAAAGTTCCCCATTTCAAGCAAATTCTTATTCCTCAAAAAAATGCAACAGAAATAATTAAAATTTTTGACAAGGGTGATGAAGAGATATCAATTTCTTTAGAGGAACATCAAGTTGGTTTGCGATCACAAAATATTTATCTCACATCACGTATTATCGAGGGAACCTTTCCTGACTACAGACAAATTATTCCAAAAGAAACCAGCTCCAAGGCAATTTTACTCAAACAAGACCTAATAAATTCACTTAAAACAAGCCTTATTTTTTCAGACACCTTCAATCAACTCACACTAAAGCTTTCTCCTAAGGCCAAAAATTTTGAAATAGAATCAAAAAATTCTACCATAGGTGAAAGTACTCATACTGTAGATGCCGTTCTTGAGGGGGAGGACTTGACTATCAATATCAACCATCGTTATTTTACCGATTGCTTTCAGTCTATTACAACGGACAGCGTCTCTCTGTCTTTTGGCGGGCAGGCCAAACCGATTATTATTCAAGGTGTGGGGGATACCAGCTTTCTCTATTTGGTAATGCCGATGAACCGGTCTTAAAAAACTTAATTATTAATATGATTAAAAGACGCCCAGAGTCTAACTCCATGTTCCCAGTTATTAAATTGCGGGTCTACCGTTGGGTCTTGCGGGATAGGACCCCGCGGACTGTCTTTATCAACCCAATATAAAATGGAGTGAACGTCACCAGTAGACCAGTCGCCGCGCAAAACAGGTTTTAAACTACTCAAATCCTCTGGTTCCGGAGAAATAAAGTTTTCGACTGGAATTTGAGATAGAATTTCCTCCATATATTCATGCCAAAGAGGTGCGACAACAAGACCTGAAACCCTCTTTTCCATCGGACGATTATCATTATTACCCACCCATGCTCCCACAGTAAGATTGGGGGTGTAGCCGATGATCCAAGCATCACGATAGTCGTTTGATGTACCTGTTTTTACTGCTACCGGACGAGAAGGTATATAGAGAGCAGAATTTGCGCCAAAGCCCGGTGTTCGCGCCGCATTATCGGCAAGGATATCTGTGATAATACGCGAAATCTCCATCGGCAATACTCGTTGAGGAGACGGAGTGTGTTTATCTACCATATTACCACCAACATCTTCCACCCAAAGTACCGAATTATAGGGATTGCGAACACCGTCGTTGGCAAATACGGAGTACGCGGCAGTTATATCGAGAAGAGAGACTTCTCCACCCCCCAATACCAATGACAATCCATATCGGTCAGGATCATTCAAGGTTTCTATTCCCATACTTTTAGCGGTTGCTATTGAGTCATTTACCCCGGCAAGATAGATTCCTTGAACCGCAGGAATATTTACTGACTGAGCCAGGGCATTTCTTATAGTCATGGGACCACGGAATCTATCATCATAGTTATTGGGGGCAT
Source organism: Patescibacteria group bacterium (assembly GCA_038061835.1). Classification (GTDB taxonomy): domain Bacteria; phylum Patescibacteriota; class Minisyncoccia; order Phycocordibacterales; family Zambryskibacteraceae; genus UBA5004. The sequence continues at coordinate 7,487 of JBBTYJ010000008.1, forward strand.
AACAAATATCGTCCGTGGCGAAGTTGTCTGGCGCGCAGCTGGCCGCGAATTGGATGCGGGTATCAAAAAGTATTGTTTGATCCGTATAACCCTTCTCAAACATGGTCGCATAAATAAACGGTTTGAATGTGGAGCCAGGTTGGCGTAATCCGGTAGTAACATTAAAATTACCATCAATCTCCCTATCAAAATAATCACGCGAACCAACCATCATCAGAATATCGCCATTTTTTGGGTCAATAGCCACCATACCGTTATTTTCTCCATTAAATTTTTCTTTATTTATAACACCATATTTTTTTGATATAACCTCGGCTTTTTCCTGAAGAGAATAATCCAGTGTAGTTACGATTTTATAACCGCCATTCTGTAAAGCGTCCTCGCCATATCTCTTTGCCAAGAAATCAAGAACGAAGAAAACAAAATGTGGTGCCTTAATGCCCCCGGTGTTAAGCCTTGACTTGAAATCCACCCTTTCTTTTTTTGCATTTTCATATTCTGTCTCAGAAATAAAGTTATTGGCGAACATTTCTTGAAGCACCAAATCCTTCCTTTTTTTCAACTCCTCAAGGTTGGGACCATATGGAGAATAATATGTTGGCGCCTTGGGTAATGCGGCAAGGTATGCAGATTCAGCCAGGGTGAGATCGGCCGCCTGTTTACCAAAAAAATTTTTGGCCGCTTCCCCTATGCCATAAATAGTTCCTCCGTAAGAAATTTCATTCAAATAAAGAGCCAAAATCTCATTTTTTGTCAGCACCTTTTCCAGTTTAATAGCGAGAATCAACTCCTTTAGTTTTCTGGTCGGGGTTTTGTCTTTGGTAAGAATAGAATTTTTAACCACTTGTTGGGTAATGGTGGAACCCCCCTGGCTAAAGGAAAGGGTGCTCAAGTTTACGAGCATTGCTCTTACAAACGAAGTCCATTGAAATCCGTTGTGCAAATAGAAATTCTTGTCTTCAATAGCCACTGTTGCCGCCACGGCGTATGGCGATACGCTCTCGATAGTAAGTCGCTCCCTTCTTGTATCGGGTGACATATCGTAAAGCAAAATCTCGCCAGTGCGATCGTAGATTTTTGTTGATTGGTCTATCTTGCGCTCCGTTATGTCCTCAAGGGCTGGAATGCGCAAGGAAGCCACCCATAGGATAAATATGCCGGAGATGACAAGCCCCAACGCTACTACAGCAAGGATGTGGTTTGGATTACGAAAATACTTAACCATTTCTTACAAGAATACCCATTCTAACACATTTCACTGGAAGTAAGCGTGCGGGCGTGTTAAATTGGCTGGTATGAATCCCGTTAGAAGTTTAATAAATATAACATGATTGATAATGATAAAAAAACGCGCAAAACTTCTAACGGGATGAATAGAGAGATAGAAGAGTTGTTGACTCGCGGGGTGGAAAGGATATATCCCGACAAATCTGCTCTTGAAAAAGTTTTAATGTCCGATAAAAAAATCAGACTTTACTACGGGATTGATCCAACGGGCAACACGCTACATCTTGGTCATTTAGTTCAACTTCTTAAATTAAGAAAATTTCAAGATCTTGGCCACGAAGTAATAATTTTAATTGGCGATTTTACGGCTCAAATTGGAGATCCAACAGGCAAACAAATGGCCAGAATCCCACTTACCCATAAACAGGTTTTGGAGAACGCAAAAACATATAAAAAACAGATTGGTAATATTCTAAATTTTAAAAAATCAAATATTCGTTTTGTTCATAACGAAAAATGGACAAACAAACTTGCGCCAGTGGATATGTTAGAGCTAGCTTCTCATTTTACAGTTTCAAACTTACTCACCAGAGACATGTTCCAAGAAAGAATGAAGGCCGGGCGGGAAATTTATGTTCATGAGTTTCTTTATCCAATTTTTCAAGCATATGATGCTGTCACACTAGACGTTGATTTGGAAATCGGAGGTAATGATCAAATGTTTAATATGCTCGCAGGTCGTGATTTGATGAAAAGAAAAAAGCACAAAGAAATGTTTGTTCTAACTACAAAATTGTTAACCGACCCAACTGGTAAAAAAATGGGGAAAACTGAAGTAAACATGATCGCCCTAAGCGATTCATTCAATAATGTGTTTGGCAAGATAATGCGCTGGCCAGATAATGTGATCGCTTTAGGTTTTGAAATATGTACCAATATAGACCCTAGTGAGTTTGTAAACGAAACGTTGCGTGACCAAAAATTAAAACTTGCCTATGAAATTGTAAAAATCTATCACGGAGAAAAGGCTGCCGAGGCGGCGAAAATGAATTTTATTGAAACTTTCTCAAAAGGTGGTGTGCCAAAAGATATTGAAACAGTAAAGATTATCGCAGACACTCCCTTGGTCGAAGTGTTTCTAAAATATAAATTAGTTTCGTCCAAATCAGAATTCAACAGACTCAACAAAGAGGGGGCAATTAAGGAAATAGAAAAAGGTGTTTACCGTGTAGGCAAACACCGTTTTCTTAAAATCGAGACTCTTTAAACTCTACATATCCTCCGTGTCGTCCATAAGGTCTTCCTTATCTATATCAAGCTCGTCATCTGCCAACTCATCCACGCTCTCGACATCATCATCTATAAGATCTCTTCGCTTCTTTGTTTCGTGAGGAAGTTTGAGACCAAAATCTTCCTCAGTCTCGTCTTCTGTGTCCTTAAGAAAATCATCATCCATAATATAATTATTTATAATTTAAATGCCCAGCCTTATAATCGGTATTTTTGAATGCACTTATTTGTATCAAATACTCTTTTTTGTTGCAAGGTGAGTAATCCCCAGGGCGATAGCATCCACTTCATCATCCAGTCTCTTGACAGTTTTTTGCGGTAGATTAACCAGTTTTTTTACCATGGTTTCTATTTGGGTTTTATCCGCCTTACCGTAGCCAGTCACCGCAATTTTGATGCTCTGTGGGCTGTATTCATGCACAGTCAATCCTACCAAAGATGCCTCATAAATAATGACACCTCTGGCTTCCGCAACACCAATGGCGCTTGTGATATTGGTGTTAAAAAAAAGTGTTTCAATAGCAAGGTTTCCCGGTCGCCATTTTTTAATAATTTTTCTCAGGCGTGATCCGATCAGAAGCAGTCGCTGTCCTCGAGTATCTTTGGGGTTGGTACGAACACATTCTGAAAACAATAGAATACTCGTATTTTTTTGTTGAGCTAAAACAGCTATTCCGACCCGATCAAACCCCGGGTCAACGGCCAAGATAACGTTTTTATTTTTGAAAGGCATGACAACAGTTTATGTTCAATGTTGTTAAATAAAAAGTCCTTGACACTAAGGATGACAAAGTGTTTAATAGCGAAAGAAAAATTAAATTGAAAAGGATCAGTTCAACACGTGCTTAATACGCAACGTGACGGTCTTGTGTCGGCCCAGGGATTTTTTATTGGGCGTTAGTATAAACGTTTTGGATCTCGTCGTTATCTTCAAGTTCTTCGATCAGCGCCTCCAATTTTTTCTCATCATCATCTGACAGTTGAACGGTAGTTATCGGTTGCAAATCATTGGTCATCCGGTCTCTTTTAAATGCCCATGTCGCCGAACCAGGTGCAGCGAGTGAGAGGCCGTGTTTAGAAAGAATCAATTTAACTTCTTGTGCTGCCTTGTTTCTATTGTCGGTCAAGGCCTCAATAACAAGAGCCGAACCGCCCGGACCATAAGTTTCATAAGTGATGGCTTCGAGCGTAGCGGTGTCAGAGCTTGATCCTTTTTTGACCGCTCTCTCGATATTGTCTGTAGGCATGTTGTATTCGCGCGCCTTTTCTATGGCCGCTCGCAGGATAGGGGAGGTGACATCACCCCCTGCTTGTTTGGAGGCAGTGGAAACAAGTCTCGCCATTTTTGAAAAAATCTTAGATTTGGCGGCATCCGTCACCGCCTTTTTATTTTTAATCCTTGACCATTTATTATGACCACTCATAAAAGTTTTTTCTGGACATTGTTCGGAGGGGTCTTACCGAGATGGGTATAAGCATGTATAGTGAGCGCCCGACCGCGCGGAGTGCGTTCAATGAGTCCTAATTGCAAAAGATAGGGTTCGTTAAATTCTTCAACGGTCGCTTCTTCTTCGGAAAGGGCCGCCGCCAGAGTTGAAAGGCCGACGGGTCCGCCGGTAAATTTTTCAGCAATAATTTCTAAAAGCTTACGATCAGACGGAGAAAGCCCCTTATTGTCTATACCTAAGAGTTTTAAGGTGCGTTCGACAATCTCTCGATTTAACGGTTTCGTTTCAACTTGAGCCAAGTCTCGCGCGCGTTTAAGGAAGTAGTTAGCGGTTCGCGGAGTGAAGCGGGAACGTTTGGCAATCTCTTTTTCCGCTTCCTCTTCTATTTTAACGCCGATAATCTTCGCCGATCGGCGCAAAATCTCAGCAATTTCATCTTCGGTATAAAATTCCAATCGGAATACCCCGCCCGAAAAACGACTACGTAGAGGAGAAGAAATCATGGCCACGCGCGTGGTGGCGGCAAGCAGGGTAAAGGGTGGTAACTCCAACTGAATGGTACGCGCCGATGGGCCCTTACCAATAATAATATCCAATACCCCGGATTCCATCGCGGGATAAAGCACCTCCTCAATCGTTTTATTTAAACGATGAATCTCGTCTATAAAGAGAATGTCGCCAGCAGTAAGATTGGTCAAAATGGAGGCAAGATCACCGACCCTTTCTATTGCCGGTCCAGACGTGATTTTAATAGTTCGCCCAGTTTCCTTGGCCACTAAGTGCGCGAGAGTAGTCTTACCAAGACCCGGAGGGCCATAAAATAAAACATGTTCCGGGGGGGTGCCGCGTTCAGTGGCGGCTTGGATTAGAATTCTAAGATTATCTTTGACAGATTTTTGGCCCACATAGTCTTGCCATCTCGATGGTCTAAGCTCATTGTCTAAAAAGGAGACATCCTTTTGTCCGTTATTCTCATTTTCGTTCGGTTTGTCTTTTTTCTTACTCATTTTTCTATCAGATTGACATAGAAAGTATTATGTGCTAGACTGATTGCGACGAAATTAGTTCTTATCCAGACCATAAATCTCTAAGCAACGTGCCCTCCGGGGCATTTGGACTTTTCTCTAAGGACGTTTTTGGTATTTCGTTAACACGAAATTTCTGATGCCATCCTTGAAAGATTCGTTTAGCTTTTGGTGCATTCTAAAAGTGTTGCTTAGAGATTTCTGTGCCGGATCTATTTTACATTATTCATCCCGTTAGAAGCTAATCAATATTGACTAGTATAAGTTTAATGGTTTGAGGTATTTGTACAAGGAGCTTCTAACGGGATTCATGAAAAGTCTCTCATTACTATATTGACGAGAGACCCACAACACGGTCGAGTTCTTCAATCGAGGTGATGCCCATAAGCACCTTTATAATTCCGTCCTCGGCCATGGTTAGAAGCTTCTGATTTTTAGCCGCCTCACGAATATCGCGCTCGGAGGGGTTAATAATCACCGCTTTTTCTATTTTGTCATCCACAAGAATTGCTTCATACACCCCTATTCTTCCCTTGAATCCAAGATTATAACATTCCAGACAACCCACGGCAGTCCAGAGACTTTTTCTTTGTATCCCGTCGAGATAAGTTTGGTCCGAAATATTCGTCCAAATTTTATCGACTATTTCCTTATTTTTACCCTCGATGGGTATTTCTTTTTTGCATTTTTGACAAAGCGTGCGTACTAGTCGTTGAGCAATGGAAATATTTAGAGCGGAACTGATCACCTTAGGGTTAATACCAAGATCAAGAAGTCGAGGAAAGGAACCCGCCGCATTATTTGTGTGTAGAGTTGAGAGCACCAGGTGACCAGTTAACGCTGCATTAACTGCGACTGAGGCCGTTTCGTCATCGCGGATTTCTCCAACCATGATCACATCCGGATCTTGTCGGAGCGCACTACGCAAGCCTTCGGCAAAACTATAGCCCTTCTCTGTTTCTGCTTGGGTCTGAACAATACCTTCAACATGATATTCTATTGGATTCTCAATGGTGACCACTTTGATATCTGGCGTGTAAATTCTCTTTAAGAACGCATAGAGCGTAGTGGTTTTGCCGGAACCGGTTGGGCCGGTAGTGAGAATCATGCCGTTTGGTTTCCTAATCTCTTTCTTTAGAATTGCTAAAAGACGCGGGTGAATTCCGAGCGCCTCCAGATCAACGGCGATGGCGTCAGGATTAAGAACACGCATCACTACAGATTCTCCATAAGGACCGGGTAAAAGAGATGTACGTATTTCAATTTCGGTATCGGCAAGCTTGACAGAAAAGCGTCCATCCTGCGCCTTCTCTTTGATATTAAGTTTTAACTCGCTTATCAATTTGATGCGTGACAACAGAAGCTCAAAAGTTTCGGAATCGAAATGGAGAATGTCAGTCAGGATACCGTCGAGCCGATAACGTAGGCGCAAATCTTTTTCCTCTGGCTCAAGATGAACATCCGATGCCTTTAAACTAATTGCGCCTGCTAGGATAATTTCCAAAATTTTTGAGATGCGATAAGTGCGCTTCATCGCCAGTACTCTCTCGATTAATTTTTTAATATCGGCTAGAGAAGTAATCTTTCTTGTCAACTCAATGGTTTCTTCATTCGAGATATCAAGAGCACCGGATTTAGTTTCCATTGAATATGAAAGATCCCTGTATCTGTCCCAGACCTTCTCGAGACTTTGGTGTGAGACCATAAAAATTTCAGGTATAAAACCGCGGTGCCTCAACTCCTCAATAGTTTCTACGGTTTGATTATTTTCGGGAGAGAGTATGGCCACACGAATTTTTTTATCCATGACGTCGAAAACCGCAATCTTGGCAGAGCGGGCATCCGCCTCTTTCATGATGCGTAAGGCATCAATGTTTATGGGATGTGTGGAAAGATCAAGATAGGGGACTCCATGGTGGTGTGAAAGGGAAGCAGCGAGTTCCTCCTCTTCTTTTTTGCGCAAGGCGCGTACGCGCTCATTCTGCTTTTCCTCATCGAATTGAACCATAATAGTTACATTGTATCCTAAAAAGCTTGATTTTTGAGCCATTTCAATCACTTGACTTTGAGATATTAATTATGGTATAATACGGGTAGAAAAACACACAGGAGGATACCATGAAAACGTTGTCGTCGCTTGTTTTAGGATTAATTTTTTTGATGGGTTGTACTCTCTCCGTTGGACAACCACATCGGAGGCCCCAGTATCGGCTCCTTGATCTCGGCGGGGGCGCAATTGTGCTAGCTCAGCGAGGTATGACTCTACAAGTCACACATACCTGTACGGACCTAGGGAGGCTGTATCAAACCGGAGTCGGTCTAGTTGCAGATATTCGTGGGGCTGAGCCACGAGAGTTCTTTTTGGAGCCGGCGGTTTGGGGAGATCGTGAGATTCAGGTGACATTTCAATCACTTGATCAAAACGATAAAGTGGTGGGGGTGTATGCAGAAAAATTCAACACCGATCGGACCTCAACCACCAAAACCTGGATCATAAGTAACCGCCGGTTTGGCGGTAGTGGCGGGACGCACTCCAGTTGTCCGAGATAATGTGTTAGACACCGAGTGTCTAACGGGGGCGGGAAGCGATTCCCGCCCTTTTTGTTGTTAAAATGTTAAAATGCTCTTATGACCCATTCGACTTTGCTCAGGGTCATGGTGAGTATTATCGAACCATGAAATATCTCTCGAAAAGCCGTGAGGAAACCAATAAAATTGCAACAGATTTTCTAAATAATCTTGAGCCCCAAAAACAAGCTACAGTAGTAGCTTTATACGGTGATCTTGGATCGGGTAAAACCGCTTTTGCGCAAGAAATTGGAAAAATTTTAGGCGTAGCGGAAAATATGCACAGCCCCACCTTCGTTATAGAAAAAATTTATCAAATAGATTTCAAGACTTTTAAAAGACTGATTCATATTGATGCCTACAGATTGGAAAAAGATTCGGAACTCCTGCATCTTGGTTGGAAAGAAATTACCAAGGAATCCGAAAATTTAATTTTAATAGAATGGCCTGGAAATGTTCCCGGCGTTATTCCCAAGGATGCCAAGCGAATTTATTTTAAATTTATCAATGAGACTACGCGCGAAATAAACTATGAAAACTAGGAAATTAATTTTATTTGACGCGCACGCCATTATCCATCGCGCCTATCACGCCTTGCCAGAGTTCATGACATCCTCGGGTGAACCAACCGGAGCTCTCTACGGTCTTTCCGCAATGCTTTTAAAAATTATCGGAGAACTTAAACCCGATTTTATGGCGGCCTGCTTTGATTTGCCCGGTCCCACGCATCGCCACGAAGCATACGGGGCTTACAAAGCGGGCCGCGCCCAGATTGATGACAATCTGATTCTGCAACTTGAACGAGCCAAAGACGTTTTTACCGCCTTCGGTGTTCCTATTTATTCCCACTCCGGTTTTGAGGCGGATGATATTATCGGCACAATCGTTCATGGGTTAAAAAAGGAAAAAAATTTGGAAACCATCATCGCTTCCGGCGATATGGACGCTCTGCAACTTGTCGATAATAAAAAAGTCCAAGTATATACTCTGAAAAAAGGTATCAGCGATACCATTCTTTATGATGAGAAAAAAGTCACAGCGCGTTTCGGTTTCCCGCCGAAATTACTCGTGGATTATAAAGGTCTACGCGGTGATCCCTCGGACAATATTGTGGGGGTCAGAGGTATTGGAGAGAAAACCGCGACTTCTCTCGTTGTCACTTTCGGTACCATTGAGAAAATGTACAAAGAACTTAAAAAACCGGCCTTGCCCGCCGAAGCCTTGGCGAAGGCGGGCATCAGTGAACGTATCAGGAATCTTTTGGTTGAAAATGAACAAGAAGCGCTTTTTTCGAAAGTGTTGGCGACAATCCGAACGGACGCACCCATCCATTTTATTTTGCCGCCGGAATGGAGAAAGAATTTAAAGCTCGAAACACTTCTAAATCTTTTCAATAAACTCGAATTTAGAACAATGGGGGAGAGGGTTAAACAGTTGTTGGGTAAATCTGATATTGCGCGGAAAACCACGAAAGTATTTTCTGCTGAAAATTTCACTTCTCTTTTGCCCGTTGCGCCTCGAGAGGAGAAAGAATTGCGCCTAGCGCTTTGGGTGATAGATTCAAATCTCACTAACCCAACACTTGAGGACGTGTTCAGATTTTGCAAAACCAATGATATCAAAAAGGCCGAAAAAGTAATCAATTCGGAGCTTGATAAACGCAAGGTCAGGAAAGTATTCGAGGAAATAGAAAAACCGATCCTAGAAGTGGTTGAGAAGATGAATGAGAAAGGCATTCGAATTGACGGGAAAGTTCTAAAAACTCTTTCCTTAAAATATCATCAAGAAATAACACGTCTTGAACGGGTGATTTGGAAAGAAGCGGGAGAAGAATTCAATATCAATTCTCCCAAAATTCTATCGCACATTCTTTTTGATAAATTGCAATTGGCCGGCAAAAATCAAAAGAAAACGCCTACCGGGGCGCTTTCCACGAAGGAATCAGAATTAGAGAAACTTCGGGGTAAACACCCGATTATTCAATTTATCTTGGAATATCGCGAATTGGCTAAACTCCTCTCTACTTATATTGATGCCATACCGCCTCTTCTGGATAAAAATTCCCGTTTGCATTCCACCTTCCTTCAGGCGGGCACCACAACCGGTCGTATGTCCTCCAACAATCCCAACCTGCAAAATATTCCCAACAAAACTCTCTTAGGACGTGCTATTCGGCATGCTTTTGTGGCAGAAAGGGGTTTCAAGTTAGTTTCTCTGGATTACTCACAAATCGAATTGCGTATCGCAGCCATTCTTTCTCAGGATAAAAAACTTATTGAAATATTTAAATCTGGAATTGACGTTCATGCTGGTGTGGCAATGCGAGTCTTCAAAGTTCCGCAAGAATCGGTGGATAAGAGCATGCGTACAAAGGCCAAAACCATTAATTTCGGCATCCTTTATGGTATGGGGGTTAATGCTCTCAAAACTAATCTCGGAGTTGATCGCAAAGAGGCCCAAGAATTCTATGATAAATACTTTGAAACTTTCTCCGACCTTGCCAAATATTTGGGCGACATACGGCGCGAAGCTGGGCGCAAAGGTTTTACAGAAACTTTTTTCGGTCGCAGACGCTATTTTGACGGACTCAAATCGCCCTTGCCGTATGTTCGCGCGCAAGCAGAGAGGATGGCAATCAATGCACCAATCCAAGGTACGCAAGCCGATTTGATTAAAATTGCCATGAAGAAAATTGATGATTACATCAAACAAGAAAAACACGAGAACGATATATATCTGGTGCTTCAAGTGCACGACGAACTAGTTTATGAGATGAAAAATTCTTTGGTAGATGAATTCGTCGGGCATCTCAAACACCTGATGGAAACAATCTTGCCCGCAGAGAAAACTTCAGGTGTGCCTATTGTGGTCGAGACTGAAATAGGAGAAAATTGGGGGGAAATGACACGTATATGACAGAAGAGTTTTACCACAAAAATATCTTCGGAAATATCGTAGATGTTGATTTGAATTTGGTCGAAGATGAAGAAAGGCTAGTATCTTTTGATAAAAAGGATAGAGAGTTTAATATCTTTACTTTTACCGATGCCGTAGGGTCGAGACAAAAGAAACAATCCTGGGTTCTTTATCGGAAGGCTCTCTCGACCGGTATTTCTGCCGAAGAGATTTTCTATAAATTGGTGTGGCAAATTAAGTCCTTGCTTATTGCATCAAAAACAAAAAATGCTGGAGAAGCGGATATGAAAACTTTTCCGTACAATAGGGCGAGAAGTTTCTTGAAGAATTTTAAGATTAATGAACTCGAAGCTCTCTCGGAAAGTTTGGTGGTCGGCTACAATTCGGTTCGTCGTGGAAAAGAAGAAATGGAAACGTTCGTGGAAAAAATACTCCTAAATCTTTAGAGAAGACGCCTTGATCAGATTCTGAAAAAGTGAGGCAACAGTCATCGGTCCGACGCCGCCCGGTACTGGGGTGATGGCCTTTACAATTTTTCTAACCGAATCATAGTTCACATCGCCAACCATTTTTTTATTTTTAGTAATGTTAATACCGATATCAACAACAATTTGGTGCCTGGACACATGTTTTCGGGTAATTAATCCGGGTTGTCCCACGGCAGTAACTAAAATATCGGCCCGCTTAGTTTCCTTTTCCAGTCCCTTTGTATCCTTGTGGCACATTGTGACTGTGGCTCCCTTATTTAATAAAGCAAGCATGGTTGGTCTGCCCACCAACGATGATTGACCCACTATTGCCACCTTGATTCCCGTCAGTTTAATTTTGTATTCTTCGAGCAAATCAATAATTCCTTTTGCCGTGGCGGGAATAAACGCCTCATTATTGTCAAATAAATGTTTGGTGTTGATCGCGGTCAATCCGTCCACATCCTTTTTAGAATCTATGGATTCTAGCACCTTCTCAATATTAAGATGTCTGGGCGTCGGTAATTGCACCATAATACCGTGGATAGAAGCGTCGCTATTGCATTTTAGAATATAAGAAATTATTCGCGATTCTCTTACCGTGTTTGGGTATTTTTTGTGTATGGCTATGGCGCCGATCTTTTCGGCAAAAGCTTTCTTGTTTTTGATATAAGTATTTGACTCTGCCAGATCGCCAATCTGAATAATCACCAGTTTTGGTGTAACATCAAGCTTCCTGATTCTTTTCGCAAGTTTGGAAGCTATGTAGATACTTAATTTTTTACCGTCTAAAATTTTTGCCATTCTGTGCGCCCAGCAGGAATCGAACCTGCGACCTTGTCCTTAAAAGGGACCTGCTCTACCAACTGAGCTATGGGCGC
>JBBTYJ010000009.1:0-4090 GCA_038061835.1 Patescibacteria group bacterium
GGCTGGCGAGCCCTCGCAGAGGGCGAGCCAAACTTCGCTTTTTCCAACTGGCGGAGGGTAGAGGACTCGAACCTCTAAGGGTTTTCACCCGCCGGTTTTCAAGACCGGTGCCATACCATTAGGCGAACCCTCCTGCTGTCCGCTTACTCTAGCAGTTTTTTAAACCCCTCTCCACTCTGGGGTGATGTGTGATTTTAACTAAACCACTCTTTGAAACTCTTTGGCCAGCCGAGCAAAAGTAACAATGCCAGAGGGGCACCCCAATTCGCCCATCTTTCCACAAAATCCCAAACAGGATCAGGACCTATCGGCCAGCGAATCATTGCTGTCCAAAGACCCCAAAGCGCCATCCATAGAATTGCAACCCGTATTGGTTTTATCAGAACGAGAATTGCTAAGACGAGATCTAATATACCGACTAGCAGAAGCAGGGTGACAATTGTATCCGGATTATTTATGCCAACTGCTTCGAAATACTTAAACCATCCCTCTTTACCTTCCAGAGCAAACATTCCGTGTCCAATGAATGTTCCGGCAGTTGCTATTCTTAGAACCCAAACAGCAGGATTCATATATGCATGTATAAAATTATCAAATTAATAACCCGACACCAATTGTACTATAACCCAGTTGTTTATTACTCGCCCTTCTCCACCACCTCAACCTTATAATGTCGCGATACAAGAAAAATATAAATAATCTCCAGTAAACCAAGCGTGTTAATTAACAAAATTGCGATGAACCAGTATTTCTGTCTAAGTCCCGCCGCTCGCCATAGAGCCAGCCCCTTCCAAGCAAGGGACCACATGATCGCTATAGCTATAATAACGGGGTGTATTCCTACCCAATCTGCCAAAATATTTATTGATGCCATGTTTATCCACTAATTATACTATAATTATTAAATGAAGCTAATGGCAATTGATTACGGCGAAAAGCGTGTGGGTATCGCCTCAACGGATGAAAAGGGTGAATTCGCCCTACCGCGCGCGGTATGGTCGAATGATAAAACTTTGATAGATAAAGTTCTAAAATTCAAAGAGGAAGAGAAAATAGAGAAAATTATTATCGGAGAATCGAGAAATTTGGGTGGCGATTTAAATCCGATTCAAAAAGCAATAGATAAATTTAAAAGAAAACTTGAAACAAGCGGTGCCGAGATTGTTTCTCATCCGGAAGTCTTTACCACTCTTGAGGCGAGAAGACTGCAGGGGCAAACAGAAATGACCGACGCCTCCGCGGCCGCGCTTATTCTCAAGAGTTATTTGGATAGTAGACAATAAATATCATACGGTAAGGTATAATAAGACCATGATTATTTCTAAAAGGCGAAAAACTTTTCTTGACCTTTTTCCGGTGCCAGAATTTCTTCTTCTCTCGACTACCGGTGTGGTTATCAGAGATACTGATACTCGGTTCGTGCAATTAAAGAGGAAAATTTTCGGCGATGGATTTGAATTGGTCTATGCCGGTAAGATAAATAATCCTAAGGGGGCAGTTGAATCCGGTCTGATAAATAATCCAAACGAGCTCAGCAATATTTTGCGCGAATTTTCTTTGTTACATAATGTTCGTTATGTGAGGGCGAGTATACCAGAGGAAAGATCATATCTTTTCACCGTAAATATTGACTGGGTACCTCCAGAGGGTCTTAATGATGCAGTTGCCTTTATCATTGAAGAAAATGTGCCCATTTCTCTTGCCGAATCAATTTTTGATTTTGAGGTTATACGCGAAGACAAATCTGCCGGTGGAATTAAATTAGCGGTTTCTGTCTTGCCTAAAAATATTGTTAATACATACGTGAATCTCTTTGAATCCGCAGGAATGACTCCCATTTCTTTTGATCTTGAATCTCGGGCGATTGCTCGAGCGGTTATTAGTAAAGGAGACAAGCAGACGGTTCTCATTATCAACCTCTCTCTGAAAAAGACAGGTTTTTATGTGGTTGAAGATGGAGTTGTGCAATTTAGCACCATCTTGATCTCTGGTATGGGTGGCGGTAATTCCACAAATTTCGAAGCGCTATTGAAAGAAGAAATGCGCAAAGTTATCACGTTTTGGAGCACTCATGCTGATCAAACCCACTCCAATTCTCGTGATGCGAATAAGTTAATGCCGCAACGAAGAAAAATTGAAAAAATAATCCTTCATGGTTTTAGAGGACATAAGACAGATTTTACCGATGCGCTAATGAGTGGAAGCGAAATCCCGTATGCGCCGGCCGATGTGTGGTTAAAGACGGCGTATTTAAAGGATTATCCGTCAGAAATGTCATCGAATGAGTCTCTCGGTTTTGCTTCCGCTGTAGGTTTGGTCTTGCCTCGTGGCGAATGATTATGCAAACAATGTTTCAATTATTGACAGTAGAAGAGAAACGGAAGGTGGAACGTGAATACGCGATACGTAGATCCGTTGTCATGCTGTGCGCATTTACATCGATACTTGTGGTGGGGATGGCGGGCTTGTTCCCATCATATGTGCTTTCAAGAATCCGTTATAATGAAGCGCTTGAACGCACCAAGGCGGTAAACAGCACCCAACAGAGAAACGATGACTTAAGTCTTCAGATCTGGCTGAAGGAAACTAATCGCAAACTCCAACTACTTTCACCGGCGCTTGATACTGACCGACCATTGGGCCTGATCAATAAGGTGCTTGATCAGAGAGATGTCGGTATAGCCATTACAGGATTTTCGTTGATAAAAACAAAAGACAAAATAGCCGTTTCCATTAATGGTGTGGCCGCTAATCGCCAATCTCTTATTGCGTTTGAAAATCGTCTCCGCTCCTCTGGGGATTTTGCGGAAGTTGTTTCTCCGATATCCAATTTGGCCAAGGATAGAGACATTGATTTTCAAATCAAATTCTCACCAATATGATTTTTAAAAATTCCAAACCAATTCTGATTATCCTTGCGCTGGTTTCAGTTGTGTGCCTCACCCTTTTGATTTGGGAGGTCTATAATATCCGACTTCAGAATAAGAATGCTTCCGAACTGATTAGTGTGGCAGATAACGATGCTCGAATAGAGAATTTGTCACAGTCTATACGAGTAATGCAAAGTAGCGCCGCGGAAGATTTAAAAAAATTTGATGACCTTGTGCTTTCTGGCGATAAACTGGTCTCTTTTATTGAAAATATTGAAGGTACAAGCAAGATTTTCGGTCTGGATACCAACATTGTTTCTGTTGAGAAAATAGAAGATAAACAAGCTGTTGAACCCGATGCTATTCGTATTGTCATGGAAACCAAGGGCGCGTGGTCCTCATCCGCTTCTTTTCTTCGGACAATTGAGAGTTTGCCTTATCGCGTGAAGATAGACGGACTTAATCTTTCTAAGGATGAAAACGATTGGCATCTAAAAATTATTCTGTCATTTTATACATTTGATTAACTTATGAAAGATTCACTAAAACTTTGGAAGAAATTGAATTGGAAGATAAATGGTCGGATTTTCGGCTTTGGTACCAGCCCGGAGGCAGACTGGAAAATTATTTTTGTCTCATCCGTCATGTTTATGGTTCTAATTATTGCGTTCAGTATTTTTATGTTTAGAGAAATCAACCGGGGGAGTATCTTTGTAACAGAGACACCGGTGATACAAGAAGAACAAATTATTGATACCTCTCTTTTGAAAGAAACGGTTTTATATTATCAAAACAAAGCGCTAGAGTTTAAGAAATTAAAAAGCTCTGCGCCTTCAGGTACTGATCCAAGCGCGATACATTAATATTCAGATTAAGAAAGTAATACTCCGCCGTCCACAACGATTTGTGAACCGGTCATATAGCTTGAGAGATCGGATGCAAGAAATAGGGCAACCTTGCATATATCATCAGGCTCGCCCATGCGTTTCATTGGTATTTTCTCCATATATCGGCCGAGTCCATTTTCATGACGGGAATAATAGGGTAAATGCCGGCGTTGTCGCAGAAAGTCAGATTTTGGTGCAGTATTCTTGAATTAGTCCGAACGCACTTTTCCGAAAAAATCCCCCCGCGAATCCGCCAGCTGGCGGACGGAAAGGCGGCGGAGCCGCACCGCTGACAACCTGCCCGAATGAACTCGTTCAGGCGGGTTTCAAGTT
>JBBTYJ010000010.1:0-5931 GCA_038061835.1 Patescibacteria group bacterium
TAGGAATGATAAAAGTCGCAGACTTACTCTATCATTTCCCTACCCGTTATGGAGACACTGCACAGACAGTAAACATCGACAGTCTGCACAAGGGCGACATGGCTGTGATATTCGGTCGTATTTTCGGATTAAAAACAAGCAAGGCATTCAGGAAAAAAATTCCAATGGCCGAAGCGGTAGTAACAGATGGTACAGGCAAAATAAAAATTATCTGGTTTCATCAGGCTTATCTGGCCAAGATGATTACCGAGAATTCGTACGTCCGCGTCGAAGGCAAGGTTTCAGAAAGAAATGGGCAACTCTATTTCTCAAACCCTAAGATTGAAAATGCGCCCCCGCCGACTGATAAAGTCTTTTCTCGACAAACTCACGTGCATTCATTGTATCCGATTTATCCAGAAACCCGTGGCATCACTTCAAACTGGATTTATCATAAAATTCAAACTCTCATGTCAAAGGGAATTTTTGACGCTTTGGTTGATCCAATACCACAAAATATTTTAGAAACATACAATCTTCCAGATCTACGTACTTCTCTTATCTATATTCATACACCCCAGAAGGAGTCTCATGCCGAGATAGCACGCAAACGCTTCGCTTTCGAAGAAATATTTTTTATCCAACTGGAAAGACAAAGGGCCCGGCATCTGTTCAAAGAAAATAATGCTTTTATTATAGAGAAGAACAAGGAAGAAATAGAGAAATTCATACAAAGATTTCCTTTTGCGATTACAGCCGCGCAAAGAAGAGCTGTTGAACAAATTATGACAGATTTCAAAAATGGTCATCCGATGAGCCGACTTCTGGAAGGAGATGTGGGATCGGGTAAAACTGCCGTCGCGGCAACTGCCGCCTACATAGTGGCAACAAACAAGCCTAGGGATCAGAAGTTTGGCACCCTTCAATGCGCCTATATGGCGCCAACTGAAATCTTGGCTCAACAGCACTTTGAATCTTTTATAAAATATTTTTCTCACCTCCCGATAAACATTGCTCTTATTACCGGAAGCGGGTGCAGAAAATTTCCGTCCAAAATCAATCCGGAAAGTTATACTAATATTTCTCGTGCCCAACTTCTCAAATGGGTTGCTTCCGGCGAGATTGCTATTCTAATAGGCACGCATGCCTTAATCCAGAAAAGTGTTAAATTCAAACATTTAGGGCTAGTTATTATCGACGAACAACACCGATTTGGAACGGCACAGAGACAAAAATTAACCATCAAAGATACCCAGACTCCGCATCTTTTATCAATGACCGCCACTCCCATTCCTCGCACTCTGGTTCTCACATTATACGGCGACCTTGATTTATCACTTCTCGATGAAATGCCTGCGGGCAGAAAAAAAATTATCACCAAAATCATTACTCCAGAAAAAAGAAACGCGGCATATGAAGCAATTCGGGAAGAATTAAAAGCAGGCAGACAACTCTATATTATTTGTCCGCGCATAGACCCGCCCGACTCGCCTACGGCGGAGCCGTGGCGGGCGGGTGAACCTGATCCGACAAAAGAATTAGCTATTCAGGCCAAATCAGTGAAGGAAGAGGCGAAACGACTCAAAAAAGAAATCTTTTCTGAATATGAGATTGGAATTCTTCATAGCAAACTGAAACCAGCGGAAAAGGAAAGGGTGATGCTTGATTTCAAAAACAAAAAGATTGATATCTTGGTGGCAACCTCAGTGGTGGAAGTTGGAGTAAATGTCGAGAATGCTTCGCTCATCATTATTGAAGGCGCGGAACGATTCGGTTTGGCGCAACTTCATCAACTTCGAGGCAGAGTAATCCGCTCCAATCATCAATCCTACGCTTACGTCTTTACCGAAAGCCAAAGCGAGAAGAGCAGGGAGAGAGTTAATGCTTTGGTAACCGCTAAAAATGGTTTTGAATTAGCAGAATTTGATTTAACCCAAAGAGGATCGGGGGAATTGGTGGGAGCCAAACAATGGGGCATCTCTGACATCGGGATGGAAGCCATCAAAAATATTAAAATGGTCGAAGCGGCGCGCAAAGAGGCCGCGGCGCTAATAGAAGCCGACTCTACGCTCTCCAACTTCCCTCTTCTCAAAGAACGTCTGGAATCTAACGCAACCAAAATTCATTTTGAATAAGCAAAAGGGCTCGTCTGTGAGAGACGAGCCCTTGCGAACAACGCGCGGAGCACCTTATTTGTTGGTAACAGCGGACTTGGAATCTGTCTCGTAGATATATCCAAATCCGTTGTCGAGGTAATTGAACCCCGATATTGAGAGCGTCCCGAATACATGACCGCTGTTGTACTGAGACTTGGTCTGAATAACCTGCTGGAATGACTTGGAGCCGGTCCAACCCTTATACTTACTGTCGCTAAAGAACGGCTCGCCTTCGGCAATGATGGCCACATCGATCTCGAGGACGTACGGATACCAGTCTTTCTCGATCATGATCTTTTTCTTAAGCCATGCTATCCGATGATCCGCAGATACTACGAGCTCTCCCTGCACTAAACTGTCGCCGCCAGCGATCTCGAACACATTTTCAAACTTTCCGTCGCAGGTGTAGTAGATGATTATCTGTACGAAGGTGTTCGAAAACAGACTTACTGTTTTTCCTTCCCGCACCTCCGTCGAGGTCCCAGAGACTCCGGTCTGGGTGAAGTAACAGTCGCCCAACGACATGCCACCTCCGACCGTAATTCCCTCAGTTTCGCTCGCGGTTTTCGAGGTCGTTTTTGCCTCCACGACCCCTACCACAATAAACATCCCCAACAACATTCCAAAGAACTTTTTTGCCATAAAACATGCCTCCTTTAAATGTTTTTTCCAACCTTATGGCAAGATCGGACTACCCACAATAATACACTATTTATATAAATCTGTCAAATTCAAACAGTATACTTTGCAACCAAAATTCATTTTGAATAACGTGTCCACCCTCCACGATTCGAACGTGGGACCCTCGAGGTATAAGCTCGATGCTCTAACCAGCTGAGCTAAGGGTGGTTGTTGGTCCTATCATAAACGGTGGTATGATTTATACAAGTCCAATGTTCACATTCCCCATAGAAATGATTTTTAATATCTTGGCCGGAGTGATGTTTCTCATTTATTGGGGAACGGCTTTCGTCATCCTCTATCACCTTTCCCGGTTTGGTATCGGCGTACAACCGAAAAAGTTGGCCGTTATATTTCTCTTCGGTTCGGTTATCCTCTCCGCTACGACAATAATCTTATTTATGAGAATAGAAATAAGTTCTCTTTTATTACAATAATAAAATGATCGGAAAACTTTTTTCAATCTTTCGCGAATCCACCAACTCCTTCGAAGGACAAAAGCAGGGCGAGGAAGTGTTGATGCTTCTGCGGCATCATCCGTTCACTATTATTATCAAGGTAATATTCTTTGTGCTCGCGGGTTTGGTGCCAGTCATTATATGGACATTATCTACCGCGTTATTCCCGAAATATAATTGGTTTGAGATTTTGTTATTTATCTCAAGTGTCTGGTATCTTGTTCTTTGGTTAGCAGTCTTTCATTCACTCGCAATGTACACGCTTAACACTGTCATTATTACCAATCAACGCATTATAGATAACGATCAGGAGGGATTCTTTAATCGAAAAGTTTCCGAATTACATAACCATCGGATACAGGATGTCTCTGTGCATACCAACGGGTTTATTGAAACCTTGTTGGCATTTGGAGATGTGACAGTTCAAACCGCCGCATCCGAAAAACAATTCGTCTTTCATAAAGTTCCGGAACCAGAGAGAGTTAAGGATACTATTATGCAGATCACTCGCGCTAGAAACTCCGGGATCAAGAACATGATATAATAAATGCGGGTTAGCGATAACCTTAATAATTAACTTATTGTACGAATATGATGCACAAGATTGCGTTTGTTCTGCTTGTTATTGGGGGTCTCAATTGGGGTCTAGAGGCTGCAGGTTACGGTATCGGTAACTATATTCCCGAAGGACTTGCTCTAGTCATATATGTATTAGTTGCTCTCTCGGCTATATATGAAGCCTTTAGCCACAAGGGAAACTGCAAAAATTGCTCCGCGCAAGGAGCAATGTAAATCAAAAACCCCGCTTCGGCGGGGTTTTTGATTTACCGTACCGTACTGCTTACTGCTGAAGCAAGACTATCAACTGTTGAATCAGTTGGATAAGAAGTGTTTGAAGCTGAGCAATTTTCTGTAATCTCTCTGAGTCACCCAAAAAAAGAAGGGTTGGTGTCGGAATAGGGCTAGGTGCTGGATTGGCATTATCTGATCTTGAAATTGTAAATGGAGCAGAGACTCCTCCACCCCCGCCTGGACTACGAAACTCAATTCTATAATCTGATCGGGGAGACAAATCCGAAGGCACTGTCCAACTAAACTCATTTCGCGCATTACTGTTAACTGCACCGATGGTTCGAATAATAGTTTCAAGATTGCTTCCGTTTGTAGCAACTCCTGTTCCTAGGTATGCAGTGTACCCGTAGCTACCTGCATTATCATTAATCCAAGATATTGTATAAGTTGATCCTTTAATTAAGTTGGTATCACTAGTCGGGAATGAGAAGCCAAAGAGCTGTGGCACTGACACATTAATGGTTACTGATTTTGTAAGTGACCCCCCACCCCCTTGCCAATAACAAGTCATGTCATATGTCTTG
The DNA here is from genome assembly GCA_038061835.1 of Patescibacteria group bacterium. Lineage (GTDB taxonomy): Bacteria > Patescibacteriota > Minisyncoccia > Phycocordibacterales > Zambryskibacteraceae > UBA5004. The sequence continues at coordinate 4,651 of JBBTYJ010000010.1, forward strand.
GTTGAGTCTGGGATAACTATATAGGAACCGCTACCGCCTCCCCAAGCAGAACCCTCAAACAAACTAGGCGCATTACAAAAACTAGCATTTGTAGTCCAAGAGATAGTAGAAGATTGTCCAACATCAATTGTATCCGGGCTTGCCGTTAATGTAAGAAACTGTCCAGTTTCAGCAGAAACATCATTAGTTATTAAAAAACAGGAAAATACCAGGACTGAGAATAATAAATATTTTGTGTTCATGCCATAAGCATACCAAAGTCAAGATTGATGTTCAATATCTTTCTTTTTCTTCGGCACGATGCCGTTTAACACTAAGATCTCTTCAAACTCCTTCTGTTCAATAGTTTCAACCTCTATCAGTCGCTCGGCAATAGTGTCAAGCGCTTTCCTATGGTCCTTGATTATCTTTTCAACTTTCTTCATCGCGTCATTCATAATTTTGTAAACTTCAGCATCAATTTCGGCACCAACCTTTTCTGAATATTCTTTATCTCCCACACCAAGACCGAAGAGTGGTTTGCCTCCGGCACCCTCAAGCGCGATCGGACCCATTTTCTCGCTCATGCCATATTTTGTAACCATATCGCGCGCCAGAGCAGTGGCTACTTGAAGATCGTTTGACGGACCAGTGGTCAAATCGTTGAAAATCGTTTTCTCAACCACATAACCGCCGAGTGCCACAGCTATGTCATCGAGAAATTCTTTTTTAGACTGGAGTTTGCGATCCTCGAGTGGCAACTTCAAAACATATCCTGCAGCGCGACCGCGTGAAATTATTGAAATCTTATGAACCGGATCGGCATAAGGAAGCACGGAAGCAACAATGGCGTGCCCCGCTTCATGAAAAGCCGTTAATTCTTTCTCTTTCTCGGAGAGAATGTGACTCTTCCTTTCCGGGCCAAGCATTACTTTTTCTATAGAACGGATGAGATCAAATTGCGCAACCTTGACTCTTTCTTCGCGAGCCGCAAGTATCGCGGCTTCATTCATGAGGGAATAAAGATCGGCGCCGGAGAAACCGGGTGTTCGTTCGGCGACCAAGGCAAGATTCACGTCCTCGGCAAATGGCTTCCTTTGAGCATGAATCCGAAGAATATCTTCCCTATCCTTGCGATCGGGCAAGTCTAAAGTGACTCGTCGATCAAATCGTCCCGGTCGCAGAAGCGCAGGATCCAAAACGTCAGGACGATTGGTGGCCGCCATCACGATGACTTTTTCATTCGGCTCGAAACCGTCAAGTTCAACCAGAATCTGATTGAGGGTTTGTTCGCGTTCATCA
>JBBTYJ010000011.1:0-5799 GCA_038061835.1 Patescibacteria group bacterium
ATTATCTTCGACTTCATGATTAAAAAATTTTCTTCCCCCAAAATTAAAATATGGTCTGACGCTTTTATGTTAACACGATTTCCTATGCGGTGCTCCCGGCAGGAATCGGACCTGCATAACTGGCTTAGAAGTCCAGTGTTCTATCCATTGAACTACAGGAGCATTTATTTTGCCTAAAAACTTTCAAAAAGCATTTGTTTCCAGGTCATTACTTTCCTAAACAAATCCTTTGAGCAAACGATAACGGAACATGTGCCATTATAAAGAATATTCTTTCTTTGTCCTAATGTACTTTCTTTTATATACAATTTATAAAACTGTGACTTAGGTATACCAGTTTTCTTCATCCAGAAACTTGTAACAGCTTGGTTTGAGTGTAAATTGTGTATATGCAAGGCAATTCTGAAACGGCTTTCTGACACATCACACACTTCTCTCAACCATTTCATCATAAGTTACTGTTAGATTTTTGTGGGTAGATACTATCAACTACTCTTGGCAAGTTTTTTCACGGCGTTAGAAACAGCCAGAACCACTTTTTTATCAAAAATATCTGGGATAATTTTCCCCGCTGTGGGTTTGCTGACCACGTCCGCGAGAGCTTCGGCTGCCGCCACTTTCATTTTCTCAGTGATTTTGGATGTGCGAGATTCTATTGCTCCTTTGAAAATTCCCGGATAAACAAGAACGTTGTTGATTTGGTTTGGGAAATCGGATCGACCGGAGGCGACAATGGCCGCGCCAGCGCGCTTGGCGTCAGCCGGCATAATTTCTGGTATAGGATTGGCCATTGCGAAAATAATGGCTTTCTCTGCCATAGCTTTGATATCGGATGGTTTTAACACATTGCCTTTTGAAACACCGATGAAGATATCCGCGTTTTTAAGAGCGTCCGAAAGTGAGCCAGACACATTTTGTTTATTGGTGATTTTAAGAATCTCTTTTTTCACCGAGACTAGATTCTTTCGTTTCTTATTGATTACACCCTGACTATCACAAATCACAATATTTTCCACCCCGTAATAATGAAGCAATTTTGTAATGGCAATCCCGGCCGCACCCGCGCCGTTTATAACCACTTGCACCGATTCTTTACGTTTGCGAACAACCTTTAGCGCGTTGATTATACCGGCCAACACTACAATAGCGGTGCCATGCTGATCATCGTGCATGACAGGTATATTCAATTCTTTTTTTAATTGTTCTTCGATTTCAAAACAACGCGGCGCTGAAATATCTTCCAGATTGATACCGCCAAATGTCGGGGCTATGGCCTTGACCGCAGCTATTATCTCTTCAACTTTCTGCGTGGAAAGTACGATGGGGAAACCATCGATATTGGCAAAACGCTTAAAAAGTACAGCCTTGCCTTCCATGATAGGCAACGCTCCTTCCGGGCCAATATTACCAAGTCCAAGCACTGCAGATCCGTCAGACACAATAGCCACACCGTTTTTGGTTGCGGTCATATCATAGGCGAGAGACTTATTCTTAGATATGGCGAGTGCCGGGCCGGCGACGCCCGGCGTATAAGCGATTGATAAATCATGGTGGTTATTTATAGGAAGTTTTCCAATGACCGAAATTTTTCCGCGGACTTTGCGGTGGGCCTGAACACTTAATTTTTGATAATCTTTTTTCATCATTTAATCTTGGTGAGCGGTGGAGGATTCGAACCCCCGGCCTACTGTGTGTAAAACAGTCGCTCTAACCAACTGAGCTAACCGCCCTTCCATGTCCATGTATTGGAGTAAACTCCAATGGCACGATGTTATCATATATTGTATGGTCTGTGTATGAGCACGTGGCGGAATTGGCAGACGCGCTGGCTTCAGGAGCCAGTGAGAGCAATCTCGTGGAGGTTCAAATCCTCTCGTGCTCACTTTTACAATGATTGATTTATCCACACACATTCTTTATGAAGACGGGGATATTGTCGTGCTCGATAAGCCGGCGGGCTTGATTGTGCATCCGGACGGTCGTACCAAAGAGCCGAGTGTGTCCGAATGGTTTGTAGGGAAATATCCGGAAGCTGAGAATGTGGGTGAGGATCTCGGTAATATTAAACGTCCCGGAATTGTACACAGAATAGATCGAGAGACTTCGGGCGTCTTGCTTCTTGCTAAAACAAAAATCGGACACAAAGTCTTGAAAGAACAATTTCAAAAAAGGGAAATTCAAAAAATTTACCATCTTTTTGTTTATGGCAATCTTAAAGATGATCAAGGTACCATTAATTTACCGATAGGTAGGAGTAAAGGTAATTATAGGAAATGGGAGGCGAAGAGGGAGGCCCGCCTCGCGTCGACGAGCGACCGCGAGTCGAGGCGGGAAAGAGAAGCAATCACCTATTTTAAAGTATTAAAACGTAGTTCGAAGAAAGACGTGACTTTTCTCGAAGCTAAACCAAAGACGGGTAGGACACACCAGATTCGAGTGCATTTCAAGGCACTTCATCATCCTGTTGTCTGCGACAAACTTTATGGCGGTCGTCGAGGTTTAGATAAAGATAGTGGCACGCTCGGTTTTAATCGCTTGGCTCTTCATGCCCGCGCTGTCACTTTCAAAAAAGTGGATGGCGAATCAATTACTATCGAAGCTCCGTATCCAAAGGATTTTCAAAAAGTGTTGAAAAAGCTGAATTTATAGCTATAAATTTAGGTCACCCAATTTCCTTGACAGTAACACACCTTGTGCTATAATTGAGGTAGATAATGAAGCAATTGGGCTTCTATCTGATCTTCACAAAGGAGGAAAGGATCATGCGTAAGCACGATAAGGTCCCCGCTACGAGCGGGCAAGTGGGCGAAATCGCAGGTGCTCTCGTCGGCGAGATGAACTTCTCGAAGGATGAAGCGAAGGCGATTATCGGCGAAATGGGCACGTTCCGCAGGGACGTGCGTCGGTTCTACCAACAGTATCGTAACAATATGATTGTGGATTTCTCGGCAGATCTCGATCGATGGGTAGCAGTCTACGGGAAACTTTTTGGCCAGAATCAGAAACCGAATCTCTCGGGGATTCACATCCCGAAGAGGCCGGAGAACGTTGGACCGGCGCGTCTCATCGTTGTGGTACACGAGCTCATCAAATGGTCGGGTAATTACGGTCCACTGCAAGGAGTACAAGAAGCTCTTAAAGAGCACTTTCCATGCTGGCAGTACTCGAGTGACCTGGATAAAGAGATTACCACCAACGACCGCGATCTCAGAACCGGCTCATATGCTGTGTGGGTTCGGGACGTACGCGAGGCCGACGAAGATCTCAAGAATCTCTCGGCCCATGATTTGGCTGAACAGAAGATTTCCGGAATCGTCACCCTTGAACGCCAACTTCTCGAAGCGGATTATTTCTTCGAGAAGAAAGAACATCTGGACCAGCAGAACAGAACGCTGTGTTCGGGTTCTCGCGACCGCGGTGGCGGTGTGCCGCGCGCGGACTGGGACGATCTGTTCGGCATCGGCTGGTACGATCCGTCGCATTGCGGTCCGGGCCTCCGTTCCCGCAGGGTCTGGGCCTAGCCTTTGATCTTGTATCTTGTTTCCTTTGGGCCAGTCCGTCGAACAGACGGACTGGCCCTTTTCGTGTATAATTAATTTGCGATTGTTAAATCAATCTTATGATAATGATTTGTCGCTAAATAAAACTGCTTGCCCTACTTAACACAATGCCCGTGAGTACAGCGGGAAATTCATAAATACAGAAAGGCAAGCGCCTTTCGATGTTACGGATGAAGCGGGGCAACGAAGGTTCTCGCAACCACGATGGCGATGTGCCGAACGCGAACTGGAACGATAAGTTCAACATCAACTGGTACAATCCGTCGAATTGCAATCCGAACCTCCGTTCCCGAAGTTTTACAAAAGCTCTCCTAATGGGGAGTTTTTGTTTAAGTATTTTTCCCAACCGGTAACTTCTTTTGATATTTCTTGAAGTTTTTCTTCCAATAATAAGTATGGTTTTTCTTGTATTATCTTTAGTTCCGATTCAACTCTAATTAAATATTTCAAAGTTTCCGTCTTTATTCTCAATTTTATGACTGATTCCTGTTTTTCAATCGAGACTCTTCTTAAAGATGCTTTGATGCTTAGAACAAGTAGCTTTATACAGATTTTTTCTATTACTCCGTGTAATCCGAGTTTATCGCGTTTGGGTAGTCTGTTACCAATCTGATAAATTTCCTTGTACAATGATTGGATATGGAAAATGACAGGAGCTACGAAAATTCCGTTGGGGGGGGGCTTTAGTGGAAGAATCTTTGATCATATAATTTCTGTTGAGAATTTATTCAGTGCGTGGAGAGAATTTAAGAAAAATAAGAAAAAGAAACCAGATGTTATCGCTTTTTCTCTCAATCTAGAGAATAACATTTTTGAGCTTAGGGATGAATTGACCACTGGGGACTGGATTTGTGATGGATATAAAAAATTTTCGATAAATGATCCCAAACCGCGCTGTATACACAAGGCGACTGTCAAGAATAGGCTTCTGTATCAAGCTGTTTACCGGATTCTATATCCGCTTTTTGATAAGATTTTTATCTTCGATTCCTATTCAAGTAGAAATGGAAAGGGTACTCACGCGGGTATAAGAAGATTGAATATATTTCTGCAAAAATTAAGTGCAAATTATACCAAGCCAGTCTATGCGCTCAAATGTGATGTTAGGAAGTTTTTTGGCTCTATTGATCACAAGATTCTTCTCGTCTTACTTAAACAAAAAATTGATTGTCCCGAGACCCTTGAATTACTGGAGAAAATAATTAATTCTTTTCATAAAACTCCTGGCAAAGGATTGCCTCTCGGCAATGTTACCAGCCAGATTTTCGCTAACATCTATATGAATCTTTTTGATCAGCATGTTAAGAAACAGTTGGGGATAAAATACTACATACGTTATTGTGATGATTTTGTCATACTGTCCTTGTGCCCAAGGAGTCTGATTGAACTCTTGCCGTTGTTGCAAGAATTTTTAATGATCAATTTGAAACTGATATTGCATCCAGACAAGGTGATTATTCGCAAACTTCATCAAGGTATTGATTTTCTCGGAGCAGTCTTGTTGCCGCACAGAATAGTTTCTAGAACAAGGACTGTGAGGCGTATAGTTAAAAAATCGGCGAAACTTTTACAAAAACTACAAGCTAATAAAATTACTAAAGATAGACTAAATCAATCAATCTCATCATATCTCGGCCATCTTAGCCACACCAAATCAAGAGAAACAGAACACTCATTGCATTTACTAAGAGCTAAAATGCGTAATTTGCTGAAAATCGTTTAACATGTTAGATTGATGCCCACTATGAACAGAGTAATCAGTCCGGTGAATATTGATGAGAGAAGAAAACTCGACTTTAGGTCAGGAGATACTGTGCGTATCTGGCAGAAAATTGTCGAGAAGGGTAAAACTCGTTTGCAGGCTTTTGAAGGTTTGGTCTTGGCACGCAAACACGGTCGTGAAGCGGGCGCCACTTTTACCGTTCGCAATGTCTCTTCTGGTGTGGGTGTAGAAAAAATTTTTCCGCTTTATTCTCCGGTAGTGGACAAAATCGAGGTCATTAAACGTTCCAAGGTTCGTCGCGCTAAGCTCTACCATATCCGAGAGAAAGCAGCCAAAGAGGTTAGCCGCCAAATGAGAAATCAAAGGATGGCTAAAGAGATTGATACGGAAATTGAACAAACAGTTGAAGCCGAGTAAAATTGTCGATATGCGCGGGTGTTGAAACTGGTAGACAAGCTACCTTGAGGTGGTAGTGCCCGCAAGGGCGTGGAGGTTCAATTCCTCTCCCGCGCACCA
>JBBTYJ010000012.1:0-13618 GCA_038061835.1 Patescibacteria group bacterium
GCCGCAGGCACTGATGAGCCTCCGTCCAGCGAAGGCGAAGAAGTGCTGCGGGACTAGGGCTCGAACCTAGATGCCATGATTCAGAGTCATGTATCCTACCAATTAGATGATCCCGCAATTATTTTGTGTCTACAACATGACTAATTTACCAGAAAATTCTTTAATTTTCCATTAATGAATCTTACCCATTTATCATCTCCATTTCCGTATGATAGAATTGTTACAATACTGAAATGAAAACCAAGGGGAGACATAAATATATCTTTGTCGTCGGAGGAGTAATGTCGGGAGTCGGCAAGGGCATCGCAACCTCTTCTATCGGTGTCATTCTCCAATCAAAAGGTTTCAAGGTCAGTCTTATCAAGGCCGACCCTTATTTAAATGTCGATGCCGGCACCATGAACCCCGTTGAACACGGGGAAGTTTTTGTCTTGGATTCCGGTTTGGAGACAGACCAGGATATGGGTAATTATGAACGTTTTCTTAACACCGATATGCCGGAAGAAAATTATCTAACCAACGGTATGGTGCTCAAACACGTCATTGATAAAGAACGCGCCTTAGGATACGGAGGCAAATGCGTTGAACCTGTTTACCATGTAACCGAAGAGATCTTGAACCGTCTGCACCGCTCGGTGAAAAATACCAAAGCCGACATCACCGTGATTGAGATCGGCGGTACGGTAGGCGAGTATCAGAACTCCATTTTCCTCGAAGCGGCGCGTCTTTTGAAAATTCGCGAATCTAAAAATGTGATGTTTGTGATGGTTTCTTACCTCCCGGTGCCCGGTAAACTCGGCGAGATGAAAACTAAACTTACTCAGAATGCCATTCGTCAGCTGAATTCTTATGGTATTCAACCCGATATGATTATCGCCAGATCCGAAGTTTCTATTGACCAGAAGCGTAAAGAAAAAATCGCTCTGGCTTCCGGAGTCGCAAGCGAAGATATCATCGCGGCACCGGATATTGAGAGTATTTATGACGTACCTATCAATTTTGAGCGCGACGGATTAAGCGAGAGAATACTTAGTCGCTTCGGACTCAAGCCCCGCAAGAAGGACCTTATGGCTTGGAGAAAATTTGTTTCCAAAACCAAATCGGCCAAGAAAACAATCAAGATTGCGGTGATAGGGAAATATTTTGATACCGGAGACTTCATGCTCTCTGACGCTTATGTGTCGGTCATAGAAGCCGTGAAGTTTTCCGCTTACTGGCAAAACATCAAACCGGAATTAACCTGGATTAATTCTAAGGAATACGAAACAGGCAAACGCAAAGTCAATGAACTTCGGAATTATAACGGAGTGATAGTGCCGGGCGGTTTTGGCTCAAACGGAGTGGAAGGCATTATCAGCGCAATAAAATTTGCCAGAGAAAACAAGATTCCATACCTTGGTCTCTGCTACGGCATGCAATTGGCGGTGATTGAGTATACACGCTCAGTCGCGGGGTTGAAAGACGCCCACACCACGGAAGTTAACAAGAACACCGCTTATCCTGTCATAGATATCATGGAAGAGCAGAAGACCAAGGTGGAAGATGGCAAACTCGGTGGCACCATGCGCTTGGGCGCCTATCCGGCAGTATTAACACCACGAACACTGGCTTATGGAGCATATAAGGCGGCAAAAATTTCTGAGAGACACAGGCATCGTTTTGAAGTGAATCCTAATTATGTGGAAAGATTAGAGGGAGCGGGAATTGTTTTCTCCGGTAAGTCTCCGGACGGGCGTCTTTGCGAAATAGTCGAATTACCGCCAAACACTCACCCCTTCTTTCTGGCTACACAATTTCATCCTGAATTTAAGGCCAGACCCCTTTCACCGCATCCACTTTTTACCGCTTTTATAAAAGCTATAATAAAGAAAAAGAAGTGACCATTTTTTTAGAAATTTCCTTAATAATAATTATTGCCACCCTCTTTTCGCTTGTGGTGAAGTTTTTTAAACAACCTCTAATTGTCGGCTATATTGCCACTGGCATTCTCGTCGGGCCTTATGTGCTCAATATCTTGCATTCCCGAGATGAAATAGAATTTTTTTCCAAAGTAGGTATTGCTCTGCTTCTTTTCATTGTTGGTTTAACTCTTAATCCGGATGTCATGCGCGAGGTGGGCAAGGCGTCGCTCATTACCGGTGTCGGACAGGTGCTTTTTACTTCTGCGATTGGCTACTTTATTGTTCAATCTTTAGGCTTCGGGGTGGTGGCGGCGCTTTATATTGCCGTCGCGCTGACTTTTTCAAGTACGATTATTATTCTCAAACTACTTTCGGATAAAGGGGATTTAGGCCGGCTTTATGGCAAAATTTCTATCGGATTGCTTCTTGTTCAGGATATTATTGCCATTATTCTTTTGCTTGTTATTACGATAGTAAGCAGTGCCACCCTGACAAATAATCTTTCTCATCCCGCTATTGTAGAAATTATGATTCTTTTAGGTAAGGGAACGTTGGCGACCGTCTTTCTTTATTTTGTCAGCAAATACGTCTTGCCTGGGCTCGCTCAATTTGTCGCCGGCTCGCAAGAAGTATTATTTATTTTCTCTTTGGCCTGGGGATTAGGCATGTCGACTCTTTTTTATGCTATCGGTTTTTCAATCGAAATGGGCGCTCTGATCGCCGGCGTGACCTTGGCCGCTTCTCCCTTCACTTACGAAATTGCGGCCCGCATGAAGCCGCTCCGGGATTTTTTCATTATGCTTTTCTTTATTTTGCTCGGTTCGCAAATCGTTATGAACCAATTTTCTGCTCTCTTGGGACCAACAATACTTTTAAGCGTCTTTGTTTTGATTGGTAATCCTTTGATAGTCATTATTCTGATGAATTTAATGGGCTATCGTACGCGTACCGCCTTTATGTCGGGACTCACCACGGCGCAAATAAGCGAATTCTCACTTATTTTAATAGCGCTCGCTTTCTCTCTTGGACACATCAGTTTGGATGTCGTTTCTCTTGTCACTCTGGTTGGTGTTATCACCATCATTGGTTCAACTTATTTTATCCAGCATGCCGATCGCATTTATACTTTATTAAAGCCCGTTTTGAATTTAATCACGTTTAGAAAATTACATAAGAAGGAAAGTAATGCAAAGGAAAATTTTGAGATAATTATTTTCGGTTATGATCGGGTGGGGCATGACTTTGTCAAAACAGCCGACCAAATAGCCAACAATTATCTGGTGGTAGATTTCGATCCTTCCGCTATTGAACGCGCCAGATTACAACATATTCCGTACCGTTTTGGTGACGCGGAAGATGCGGAATTTCTGGATGAAATAAATCTTTTTGAAGCTAAATTGGTTGTGTCCACCATTCCGGATTTTCATACCAATATCTTTTTGCTCACGCACTATCGAAATCGTAATCAGAAAGGCATCTTCGTTACCATTTCTCATAACATTGCAGATACCTACGCGCTTTATCGGGCGCAAGCTTCTTATGTGGTTATGCCTCACTACTTGGGCGCCAGTCATGCGGCTTCTCTGATGGCAAGTCATCGGTTTGATAGGGAAGCGTTTGAAAATGAAAAAATTCGACACTTGAAAAAGCTTGATGAACAAACTAAATTAGAAAACATTAAATAAAAGAAAAGCCCTACGCGATTTACGCAGGGCCGGACCGAAGGTCCTAGATAGGTTAGAACTCAAAGGAAAAACCGAGACATAAACTGCACCCACATATTCTTCATATTTTTCCACACACTCACCGTCATGCTAGTAAAAAAGAGTAGCATGAGGATTGCTATGAAGATATAGAGCAAACTTGCATACCGATGGGTATCGAGAAGGGAGCTAACCGTTCCGTAACCAACCTTTCCTAGAAGCATCGCGCTCCAATGGAGAATGATTGGCAGAAAACTATAGAGAATCACTGCCCAGAAAATGGGCAGAGACCCCGACAACAATCGACGATCGCTCTTACCAAATGCGGCACGCCAGTTGAAGCAGATCGTCCCGCCATGAGTGGTATCGACAACACCTGCGCAGATTGCCGTCATGAACCAGACGAAGAGAAAAGCAGGGGCCACGAAGGCCACTATTACGAAGCTATCCGCATCCCATCCCGCCAAAAAGCAATACGGAATTGCTAACAAACTACCCGTCAGCATGTAGAGTATACCGAATACGATCTGCATGTGTTACCTCACTTTCTTGGGTTGAAAATATGTGTTTAACTAATCTACCACGATCTCTGTCTAACTAGTATTATACCATAGACAAAAGAAATTGCAAGTGGCGCAATGATTAGAGCGTATCTCTAAGTTGCAGGCTTTCTTTGAGACCAAAAAAGACTACAATCGCTATCACAAAGAATATTTTTTCAAACGAGAATATGTTTAATGTTATCGCTCCAAAAATAGCACCAAGCATCACGCTGACAGGTCGAGCCAGTCTGAAGATACTCAAAAATCCGGTATCAGTCGCATCCACATGTTTAAAGAAATAACTGTCAGTAGTAATTTCGGTAAAACTTGCTCCCATTCGTGAACAAAATAGCAACACGGTCCATAAAATAATGTTTGTCCCCAGATACGGCATAAATAGAAGTGAGGCGCCCATGAAAAGAAATCCGAGAATCATAAATTCTTTTTCTCCCATAAAGTGATCCGCGAGCATTCCCACCGGCCATTGAAAAAGAATAAAAGGTAGAAGCATTATGATAAACATCACACCGATAACATTCCATTCAAAACCGAGAATACCGTGCAGATATAGCGGCGTATAAATAATCATTGAGGTATAAAAGAATTCAAGCGCCAATCTGGCCAGAGTTACTCGTCTTATACTCTTAACCTTCCACCAAGATTTAAATAATTGCAGCTCATGCCGACGATGAAGCGTGTGCCATGCCGGTGACGGCGACTTGAGAGAAAAAATGCTAAGCAGTATAGGAAAGACGAGTAATCCGGTAGCCACTAAATAAACCGATTTAAATGCGTTATCTACCGCCAGGAAAGTAAGGACGAGTAATCCCGCAATGAGACCGAAATGAATTAGAGCGATGTAGGCGCCTCGTATTTCACCCGTCTTTGCGTTCAAAGAAAGTTCCTCAAGGAAAATATCAAAATAATAAAATACCATATAAACCAAGCTGGCATTAATAATGAAAGCGACAGCTACTAGAAGAGCGGTGCTGGCTAATGCCAGCACCGCGGTGCTTATTGCCACAAGTACCAAGGACAAGAATAGAAGCAAACGCTTACCCAATCTTTCGATTAATATTGGAGCTGATAAAAAAAGAAGGGTGTTGCCGATAGCTCCAATAAGAAACAGAAAACTTACCATGTCGGGCCTAAAAAATTGCCCCAATAGGGAAGAGTTTAAAAATAAAAGAGCGCCAAAATTAAGCGAAAAGAAAAAATTAGCGACAAAAACCGGTACTAAACGCTTCATACTCCTAAGATAACAGGAATTACCGTCGGTTTCTTGGCGGTGCGTTGAAAGAGAAATCGCGCGACATCTTCGGTCAGGGCATTCTTAGTGTAATCAAAATTAATCGGGTTCATACCGATAGTCGTACCTTCTATCGAACGCTTGATAATACCGCGCGCTTCGGAAAGAAGTTCTTGAGATTCTCTCAAGTAGACGAAGCCTCTAGCTATAATATCGGGAGATTTTTTCAACCGACCGGTTCGGGCATCCACCAAAGCAATGACAACAAAGATGCCATCTTCCGCCAGCAGTTTCCTGTCGCGGATAACCACTTCAGAAATATTACCGATGGAAAGACCCTCCACCACCATATCTTCCGAGGGGGCTTTCTCCTTTAACCTGACAAACTTAGCGCCCTTATCTTGAATTTCAAGAATACTCCCATTGTCCGGGACGATAATATTTTCACGCGGACAACCAAGTTCGACCGCCAGTTCGGCATGCATCTTTAAACGATAGTGGTTGCCATGCACCGGCATGAAATATTTATACGGAATCTGATTATGTAACCATTTAAGTTCATCGCGTTTACCGTGGCCTGAAGTGTGAACATTTGAATCCAAATAGGTAATAATTTTTGCATCACTGCGATACAAATTATCTTTAAGTTTGTCTACCGCCCGATCATTACCTGGAATGATGGAGGAAGAAAGAATAATAGTGTCTGAACGATCTAGGCGGACATATTTATGAGTCTTATTTGAGATGCGCGCCAAGGCGGCAAATTCTTCTCCTTGAGCCCCGGTCGCGATAATCATGATCTTGTTTGAAGGATATTTTGTGATGTCTTCAATAGGGATAACAATACTCGTATCAACCAAATTCAGGTGTTTGATGATATCGACATTGGCTTTCATACTTCGTCCCTCAATAAGAACCTTTCGACCATAACGTCGGGCAATATTAATAAACGCGATAATTCTTTCTATTTGCGAAGAGAAGGTGGCGATAATAAGACGACCCGGGGCACCGGCAACGATGGAGTCAATATTCTTCAAAATAGACGCTTCGGATGGCGAGAAACCAGGTTTCTCTATGCCAGTCGAGTCCATAGTAAAGAGAAGAACGTTGCGATTTTTAAAAATGCTGTACTGCTCAATTTCTTTTTCGACCGGCACTCCATCCTCATTTTCCACTCTGACATCGCCTGTGTTGACGATATCTCCATACGGAGTTTCTATAATAATGCCCGTTGATTCCGGAATAGAGTGGGTTAGACCGAAAAAGCGCACTTTCAAATTGGAAGTTAGAGGAATAGATTTATCATTGGCGTCAACAATTTTTATATTCAGCGGAGCAAGATGAGGAAATTCCACTTGGCGTTTTTGAATCATCAGGGCGCCAAATTCGCGAGTATAAATGGGCGGATTACCAAGTCGGTCAATAATATAAGGAATGGCGCCGATATGGTCGAGATGTCCATGAGTAATCACTATGGCGCGAATCTTATTTTTGCGCTCTTCCAGATATTTAATGTTTGGCAAAATATAATCGATACCGGGTGTGTCATCGTCGGTAAATTTGATACCCGCGTCGCAAACAACGATATCATCGCCAAACTCTATCACGGTCATATTTCTGCCTATTTCCTCCACTCCTCCTAGAGGAATAATCCTGATACTTTCTCCAAGAGGCGGAATAATATCATGAGGTTTTTTGACCGGTATAGGCGCGCCTGATCTTCTGCGAAAATTTTTATGACGAACGCCGTGATGATTGCGATGTAGAGATGTAGGATTCATTTAATAAGAAAGTTAAATTTTAATTGACAAATATTTTCCAAACTTGATCCGTTTCAATATACCAGTTTGCGATATCGAGAAACCTATCTTGGGAAACCATCAACGAGTCGAGATTAATGGCCTTGATTTTAGCCGGTACGACATAAAGAAAACTTGGTGTATAAAGAAAGACTGCAGGAATATCAGCTTGCAATTCTTTAGTGAAATCTTGATAGTATTTCTCTATTACTTCCGGATCATTCGCGTTTCTAGCACTGTCGAGATATTTATCGGCTCGACCGTTGGCATAAAGAGCGATGTTGAGGCCTGGATCTGTCCTCTGTGATGAATGCCAGAATGGATAAAGATCTCTATCTCTACCAATCACTTCACCAAAGAGGAGTGCGTCGAAATTTCTCGGGCGAATGACATTTTGATTGAGATCACCGGTTTCGAAAACTTTGACCTCAATTTTGGCGCCAAGCTTCTGCCAAGCAGACACAAGTTTATCGGCTACTTGCTGAAGTTCCGGCGCATCACCCGTAGAGATTGAAAACGACAGAATCATTGTATCAGACTTAGTTTTCTTTTCAAGGACGCCGGTTTCCGGGTTTGCTTGCCAACCGGCTTTGTTCAAAATTGTTTTAGCTGCTTCCAACCTTTCCTCAAAGGTTAAATTGCTTTCTTTGGCGTTTGTCCAAGGATAAATACCGGCCGGTATGGGACCATCAATAGCGGTGGCGTATCCGCCGAGAATTTTTTCTACCATCTCCTCCTTAGGACTGATAAGATCAAGCGCATGACGCACCTCCTTGTTTAAAAGAACCTTGGATTGATTCTGATTAAAAAAAACGGCAAAGACTCGCGGTAATGGGGAAGAGATAATATTAGAGCCATTGGTTTTAAATGTAAGTATTTTTTCCGGAGAGATGCCACCGATGCTCTCAACTTCGCGGGTATTAAAGGCATCAATAAGAGCTTCTTCGCTTGAATAAAATCTGAAAACTAAATTTTTTATAAATGGGGCTCTTCTCAATCCATTTTTAAATGGGATAAGTCTATACAAATTGGGTATGCCGCCGGAACTACTCTCCACCTCATCAACTTTATACAATCCCGAACCAACTGGAATGGTGTTAAATTGGCTAAAAGAAAATTCGTCGTCCGAAACATTTTTCCAAATATGTTTTGGTAAAATTCCTACATTTAAATTGTAAATAAACGGAGTGTATGGTTGTTTAAGAGTGAAGGAGATCGTTTGTTCATCAACTTTTTCAACCATGACACCTTCCCAGTTGCCTCTTCTTGGACTCTTAATGCTCGGATTGGTAATTTTCTGTAATGTAAAAATCACATCATCGGCTGTCACCGAAGTATTATCATGAAAACGGGCATCCGGGTGAATGCGGACCGTATATATGCGGCGATCGTCAGAAATCTTTATCTCTTCTGCTAAATCATTTTCAATCTCACCTTGCGAAGTAATACGTATTAAACCGGAGTAGATAAGAGTAACTAGATTCTTGTCCGCTTCGGAGATGGCAAGCACCGGATTGATAAAACGCGGATTGCCAACCACTCCTTCGGTCAAAGCACCCCCTTCTATAGGTATTTCAATAAGGTAAGCGCTACTTACTTTCCACAAGAGAGTGATGCCGGAAAAAATAAAAATGGTCACAAAAAAATAAAATACCGCTTTTTCGGCCATGGTAAAAGAACGCAAAATCCCGCTGATTGAACGTTCCTTAGGTATACTGAAGCGCCTCAAGAAAAGCGCTCGCAATTCTTTGTAAGTCATTATATGTCAGTGGTCGAACTACCGGTTTACAAAAAGACTGGCAAAAGCGAAAATAGTGAAAAGAACCGCTACTGCTAAAGTAGCGTTGAAAAGAATCTTTTCGAATCCCCGACGCATAAAGCGTCCTCCTGTCGCGCTATCACTTCCAAAAGCGGAACCAAGACTAGCTTCCGAACGCTGAAGGAGCACTCCTATAATAAGGAGAAGACTCAAAATAATCTGAATATAGGGAAGAATCCGGGCCATTACTTGTACCAAACAATATTAGCATCATTGGAACACACCCTGCAAACTGTAGGTATTTGACTTTGGGAATTTTTGGGATACAATGTGCGAGCAATTAAAAATATTTAAATAATACGGATAAGAAAAATGAATAAGAAAAATACAAAGAAAATGTCACAAATTAAACCATTTGGCGACAGAGTACTAGTCAGACCATTTACAGAAGAGCATGTCAAAGGAACAGGCGGTAATCATTATGGGATTGTTTTACCCGACAGTGTCTCTAAAGAAAAATCGGCCCAGGGTAAGGTCCTAGCGGTAGGAGAGGGAAGGTGGGTTGATGGTAAGTTAGAGCCGGTAAAAATTAAAGTCGGCGATGTGGTTATCTTTTCCAAGTATGGATACGATGAAGTTGAACATAATGGTGAGGAACTTTATCTGTTGAAAGAAGACAACATTTTGGCAGTCATTAAATAACTGTCTATTACTAATTAATTATTTATTATTAAAATGGCAAAACAAATTCTTTTTTACCAAGACGCACGCGAAGCGTTAAAACGTGGCGTGGATAAAGTCGCAAATGCCGTCAAGATCACCATAGGACCTCGTGGCAGAAATGTGGTGTTGGACAAAGGTTATGGAACGCCCATCATCACCAACGACGGCGTAACGATAGCCAAAGACATCACCCTTAAAGATAAATTTGAAAATATGGGCGCGGAAATTGTGAAAGAAGTAGCATCCAAAACCAATGACATTGCCGGTGATGGGACCACAACCTCGGTCATCATTACTCAGGCACTAGTTGAGACCGGATTTAAAAAGTCTTCAGTCGTGGCAAATTCCATGGGTATTCGTCGAGGTATTGAAGCGGCCACCCACGACGCCATAGATGCGCTTAAAAAGATAAGCAAACCAATCAAGGCAGACAGCGAGGTAAAACAAGTCGCCACTATTTCGGCGGAATCAGCAGAGATCGGCGCCATTATTGCCGAAACTATTAAAAAGATAGGTAAAGACGGGGTTATCACTGTTGAGGAATCACAAGCTTTCGGGGTGGATTCCGAAATTGTAGAAGGACTCGAATTTGATAAGGGATACATCTCTCCTTACATGATTACAAATACGGAACGCATGGAAGCGGAGTACCGCGATCCGGTCATTCTTGTAACCGATAAAAAAATCTCAACTATTAAAGAAATATTGCCGCTTCTGGAGAAATTGGCGGCTAGCGGTAAGAAGGATTTGATAATTATTGCCGAAGACGTGGATGGGGAAGCTCTGACCACCTTCGTAGTAAATAAACTTCGCGGAAGCTTCAATATATTAGCTATTAAGGCGCCCGGATATGGCGATAGAAAGAAAGAAATGTTGGCTGACATAGCTATCACGATCGGAGCCAAAGTAATTTCGGAAGAATTAGGTATCAAATTTGAGAACACAGAACTTGCCATGCTTGGTCGAGCTTCAAGAGTAATCTCCACCAAGGACAATACTATTATTGTCGGCGGCAAGGGCAAAAAATCAGATATTGAAGCAAGAATAGAAAGTCTTAGAACCCAGAGACAAAACACTACCTCAAAATTTGATATCGAAAAACTTGACGAACGTATCGGCAAACTCTCCGGCGGTGTGGCGGTAATTAAAGTCGGCGCCGCAACTGAAACCGAGATGAAATATCTCAAACTTAAAATCGAAGATGCTGTTAACGCCACCAAGGCAGCTATCAGCGAAGGTATAGTTATCGGCGGCGGCAGCGCTTTGGCTAAAGTTTCTAAAAAAATTGAAGCAAAGTATAAGGAATCCAAAGAAGCAAAACTGGCTCATGAGAATGCCGAATCAGCCGAATTTGCGGCGGGATATATGACCGTGATAGAAGCACTTAAAGAACCTCTTAGACAAATTGCTAAAAACGCTGGCAAAGAGGATGGGGTAGTGCTTGCGGAAGTATTAAAAAGCGGCGCAAATGCCGGTTATGATGCATTCACGGATACTTTTGTAAACGACATGTTTGATGCCGGTATTATTGATCCGCTAAAAGTAGCCAGGTGCGCCTTAGAAAATGCCTCGTCCGCGGTCGCCATCCTTCTTACTACCGAAGTAGCTATAGCCGACGAACCAAAAGAAGATGCGCCAGCGCCTGCGGGTATGGGGGGTGGAATGGATTACTAAATTATTCTATAATTTAGTTACTAACTAAAATAAATATGAAAAAAGGAACTTTAATAATTATAGGTATTCTTGTTTTGCTCGTCATTTGGGGATTTTCCGGTTATAACAGTTTGGTATCTTTAAATGAAGCGACGGATGCCCAATGGGCAAAAGTGGAAACACAATATCAAAGACGATTTGACCTTATTCCTAATCTTGTGAATTCGGTTAAGGGTATCCTCACTCAAGAGCAAAAAGTTTTCGGCGATATTGCCGAAGCCCGCACTCGTTATAGCGGCGCCACTACTCCTAATGATAAAGCTCTGGCCGCCAGTCAGGTGGAAAGCGCTTTTGCCAGGCTTCTGGTAGTAATGGAAAACTATCCCCAATTGCAGTCCGCCGGCAATGTACGAGATTTGATGACCCAACTTGAGGGCACCGAAAATCGCATCTCCGTAGAACGCACTCGTTTTAATGATATAGTTCGCGACTACAATGTTTCCGTGAAAAGATTCCCCAAAAATATTCTGGCAATGTTGCTCGGTTTCGGTGAACGCGCCTACTTCGAAGCTGTAAATGGCGCTGAAACCGCTCCAAAAGTAGAGCTTCAATAAGAACGATGAAGCGATTTGCTCTCGCTTTAATCTTTTTGGTTCCCGGTCTTGTTTTAAGTTATACATCCCCCGGAAAACCAAATGGATTTGTAAATGATTTTGCCGGGATTCTTAAACCAGAAACCGTTTCTCTGCTTAATCAGAAATTGGAGCAATTTTCTCAAAACACAGGCAATGAAATTGCTGTTGTCACTATTTCTAAACTTGAGGACGAAACCATAGAAACTTATGCGGAAAAACTTTTTCAAGAATGGGGAATTGGCAAAGAAAAAGAACCCGCCCGAACGACTGGCATCGTTCAGTCGGGCGGGGATAACGGTTTGCTTCTTCTTATCTCTCTCGAAGATAGAGAAATGCGTATCGAGGTTGGTTATGAATTAGAACCGGTGGTAACCGATATGGAAAGTGGCAGAATTATTAGAGAAATACTTGCACCGGCATTCCAAGAAAAAGATTATGATGGAGGTGTGACTCGCGCCATAGATACCATTGTTGGTCTTATCGGCGGAGAAGAAATGGCGCCAAGCTCCAATTCTGGATCAATTAATTGGTTTAAATTTTTCCCTTACGCTATCTTTATCTTTATTTATCTGGCTTCAATTTTAAGCAGATCGAAATCGTGGTGGGCCGGAGGTGTCATTGGAGGCATTCTGGGCGTTATATTTTATTCCGGCATCATCTTTATCGGTATTTATATTTTGATTGGATTGTTGTTCGATTTTCTCGTTTCCCGCTCTTATAACAAGGCGGTAGCTCGTGGCGGAATACCTCCTTGGTGGATTGGCGGTGGGGGTATAGGTGGGGGACATTCCAGTGGATTTGGCGGTTTTGGCGGAGGCATGTCTGGCGGCGGAGGAGCTAGCGGTAGGTTCCGCCTCTTCGGCGGATGCGCCGATAAGGCGCAGGTAATTAATATTTAGATGTATTACTTTTATGTTTTAAGATTTAAGAAGAATAGTAAATTTTATTACGGTTACACTAATAATTTAAAGAGGAGGATTACTCAACATCTATCAAAAAGTTCCGCTTTTACATCACAAAATGGAAAATTTGATTTAATTTTTTATGAAGCTTATTTAAATAAGAATGATGCTCAAAATTCTGAAAGGTACTTTAAAACAGGTCACGGTCGAGAAATATTAAGAGGAAAATTAGAAAATTATCTTAAAAGTATTAAACTGTAATTGTGAATACTAGAGACAAAGAACTTCATAGAATTGTCACTACTACGCTCGTTTATAAACCCAACCCGCTTCGCCATGGCGCGAGCGAGGCGAGTTTAACTTACCTCATAACCAAACGCGCCTTGCATAAAAAAGTGATGCCGGGAAAACGGACCATTCCTGGAGGAGGATTTTCGATGGATGATTACATTAATACTCCTTCAAGTACGGTAGGGGACTACGATTTTATAGATGGTATCGCAAATGAGATAAGAGAAATTAATAAGATTTTAAAAGAGAGAAATTTAGGTTAATAAGAGACCGCTGGAAATTATTTATAAAGAAGAATACACTAGTTCAATTGAGGCATTTGCACGAGAAAAACAGATTAAATCTTATAAGGGTGGAACTGCATTTAAAAAATTAATCAATGGAAGCGTCGGATAGTGGTTTATTCCACCACGTTGGAAACGTGGCATGTCGCAAGGCATCGAGAGTTCGAATCTCTCCGC
>JBBTYJ010000013.1:0-9856 GCA_038061835.1 Patescibacteria group bacterium
AACCTGCGACCTTGTCCTTAAAAGGGACCTGCTCTACCAACTGAGCTATGGGCGCAATTTAATCTAAAAATATATAATAATTATAGCGGAATGTCTATGGCGTAGGCGCCAGCGCCGGTGAGCAAGAGAGAAAGCGAAATGATAAAGATGAGAAGATAAAAAACCACGTCACGTTTCAGAATCTCCCGTGCCCGCCATTCAATGTAAAGCTCAATACCGGAAAGGATTACCAAAATTAAGGCCGCTATTTGTGTCCAAAGACCAATTAGCAGCAGAACTCCACTTGCTATCTGAAGTAGGGCATAAATAGGTAGAAATAAATCAGCCGGACGCAAACCCAGAGTTTCTAAGGAGACAAGCCATGCTTCCTTCTCACTTCTAAATTTCAAAAATCCAAGATCAATGAAAATGAGGCCCAGAAGTACGCGTAAAACAAGAGGTCCAACGGACGAGTACATTAAGAGTTCAGGAAACGGATTAAGCATAAATTTATTTATGGTGAGCTTGTCGAATCTATGATAACACAAACAAGGCAACGCCGGTTGCGACGGAGACATTCAATGATTCTTTCTGCCCGAGCATGGGTATTTCTGCAACCACATCCGCCATCCCAAGGGTTTTTTTCGAAACTCCGGTAACTTCGTTACCGGCGATAATTGCGAATTTATTTGATTTTGTGAGACTTTTTAAGTCGACCGAATGCGGAGTTTGTTCAAGAGCGATAACTAGAAATCCTTCCTTTTTTAAATTATCAATAATCGATCCGATCTCTTGTCGATGCTCCCAATCGATTGTGTTTTCCGCACCCAGTGACACTTTGGCGAAAGCCTGACGCTTTCTGCCAAAACGATCTATCGGCGCGGGTGTTGTGCCGATTAAAATAATTTTTGACACACCGAATCCATCGGCGGTACGGAAAATCGAAGCAGTATTCTCGATACTTCTCAAATTTTCAAGAATAATGACACTAGTTCGTTTCATTTATCTGCCTGCCGGCGAGGCGGGTATAATATTTGATGAATAGAGCAGAAGTGAGCGCTACGCATTCCGATAACGGTACGCTCAATAATTCCCTCACAACCCTTCTTGCTACATTGGTGACCAGTTTTCTTGTAGGCTCGATGGTATTTCTGGAATTGCCCCCTTTCTCCTTTGATATTACGGTAATCAGACATGGAATCTCCGCCGAAATCCAGACCCCTTCTCAATGTTTCTTTGGTCGCCATAAACATGGTTCTTAAATTTCTCTCTGGGATTTTATCCGGATGTGAAAAGGGATGGACTCCGGCGCGCCACAAGATCTCATCAGCATAGATGTTGCCAATACCGGAAATTAAACTCTGATCCATTAAAACCTGTTTGATCTTTCCTTTCGGCTTCTTTCGTATTTGAAAATTAAAATCTGGAAATTGAAAATTCTTGTTCAACGGTTCCGGTCCCAAATGCTTGAGATGCAAAGATTCCTCAATCCCTACTGTTTTTAAAAGTGTCACTTTTGCAAACTTACGCATGTCAGACAGAACCAGATGCTTTCCATTATTGAGCGTAAAATCAAGCCGGACAAACGGTGTGTTCGGGCGGTCGTACACAAAATGCCCGGTCATCTTCATGTGGACTAGGATGGTTTGATCGTTTGATAGGTGAATTAAAATATTTTTTGCTCGTCTTTCGGCCCCCAATATCGTTTGGTCAGTGACCATTCTTTTAAATTTTTTGAAAAATCTTGGATTTTTTATTTCTAATTTGTTTCGATAATGTTTACTGTCGTAAGTGGTCGAGACCGTGACGATTTTCTTACCTTTAACGGTTTTGTTTAGGCCATTGACGGTGGTTTGAACTTCAGGTAGTTCAGGCATGTTTGGACAAGAGTTTCAGCGCTGCTTTGACGCGCTCACCCGCTCCCTCGACCCCTTTTGGCACTTGTTTAAGAACACCGCGCGCGTCACGCTCGTTGTAGCCGAGAGAGACAAGTGCTTCGAGAGCATCGCCTTCGGAACGCAAATCTCCACCTCTGTCTTCTTTGGTAATTTTGAGTTTGTTTTTAAGCTCAAGTACGATTTTCTCGGCGTTTTTCTTTCCGATACCGGAAACTCTCGTGAGATACGTTGTATCTTCACTTGCAATCGCTTGGCGAAGCATCGGAGGGGTAACTACGTTCAATATACCGAGAGCGCTTTTGGGCCCGATACCCGAGATAGTTATCAAGAGATTAAATGTGTCCAAAGTTTCCTTATCTAAGAAACCAAAAAGCTCGAGAGCCGTTTCTCTTACAACGAGATGTGTCCAGAGAAAAATGGGGGAGTCCGGTGCAATTTCAAGCGCTGTTTCAGTGGTTACCCAAACCTTATATCCGACTCCAGAGACATCCACTATTATGGTATTAAGATCTTTGTGTCGGACTATTCCGGAAAGACAGGCAATCATGATGTTGTCATTATAATGCAAAGTTTGCTAAGATGCTCCCATGTCAATTACCCGAGGGGCCAAAAAGGCGCATAGAAGCTCTCTTCGCAAAAAAGAGTTCAATTTGCGTCGCAAGAATACAGTTTCCCGAACCATCAAATCTTTCAAGAAATTGATCATTTCCGGCAACAAGAAGAGTGCTGTCGCCATGATGCGCGAAGTTCAAAGCGCTCTTGATAAAGCGGTTAAAGGCAAGACCTTGAAGAAAAATACCGCCGCCCGCAAGAAATCTCGTCTTTCAAAGTTAATAAGGAGGTTTTCCTAGTTTTGAAAAAGTCTAGAGCCCTTGATTTTTAGATTGGCGAGCGCGCCGGACTAGTTCATCTCGCAACTGTTCGGCGATTTCCCGAGATAATGCAGGCAATCTACCTTCCGCGCCAACACCCGATACGCCATACCTTCCAACCGTCGCACTCATTCCAGCTGTTTGGATGTTCAGATCAGAGAGTCCAAGTAGGCGAGCCAAGATGCCGCGGTAGATGTCTACGTTCTGAATCCGGTCGTAAGGAATTGTTACATACTTTTTGTATATAACCCCGAGCTCCTTGCGAAAACCGGCATCAGTAAGTTCGTAGCGGTAGAAGCGATAAGTCAGTTTGGCCCAGATGAAACAAATAATGAGAAAGACCGGAATGATAATCCAAAGCCAATTCAGAAAGGTGAATGAAAACTCATAGCCGCGATCAAGATTTGCGCTAAGTTCACCCAAGAATGTCGAACTCCAAATACTCAAAATTATTAATAGAACGAACCAGCGCAGAACGAAACTAATGAAGAATAGCCAGACTGCTTTCGGATCAAGTTGTTTCATAATTTGTAAGTTAGATTTAAATGAAAAAATTTACTAACGATTCACTATTATTATAGCACATATGACATTACAATTTTTTGGTGCTCCCAGTAGGAATCGAACCTACATTTTAACTTCCGCAAAGTCATGTCCTATCCATTGAACGATGGGAGCAATTTATTCAACCACTTTAATATAACCGTCAACGACCATTTTTTCAATGTAATCCTTTCTCCTCATCCTTTTTAATCTGTTTTCTATTCTTCTGGCAATCAGAAGTGATGATACCTCTTGTTTTAATACCAACTTCGGTCGGCTTTGAACGATGGGAGCAATGACTAACAACTAGAAACTAACACCTATTATTTCCTAAGTAAAGCAAGTTTATTTTTCAGAATCCCAAGTATTCGAGAACCCTTTCAATAAAAGGAAGATTGTGAAATTCTTCTGTTAAAAATTTGGAAAGGTTTTCGTGCAGTTGGTTCACGTCGACCTCATCGTTAAGCGGCACGATGATAAGAGGCATCAACAATTTCTCCGAACGCATGATAATCTTTTTATGCGGATGATCAGTGTCTATCCAGAAGGATTGAAGAACATGGTAAGGATAACGTACCCGGCCTCGAGTGACACCTTTCTCATCCACAATGATATGAAGCACGCTGGGTGGACGACTGGCGAAAAGAGATAGGGTAAAGGCGCTGACGAGTACCAAGATACCGAAAATCATATTACCGAAAACAACTGAAGCGATGGCGATAGCGACGGAGAGAATACCCACCGCCCAAAACCAGTCGGTATTTCTTTCTTTGTGCTCATACTCATGAGCGTCCCATTCAATTTTAAATGGTGCTTGTGGCATAAGTACGAAAATTATACCATAATCTTTACGTGGATATTACATTCTACATTCTGGGAAGCGTTATCGTGGTAAGTTTGGTGTCGTTGGTCAGTGTTTTGTCTTTATCGCTTGGACAAGCGAGTCTCGCGCGAACCCTTGCGTTTCTGGTCCCGCTTGCAGTCGGGGCGCTTCTCGGCGATGCCTTTTTCCATCTTATTCCAGAATCATTTGATGGTGCCGGTAATCCAACCACTGCTTCTCTCGGTATAATTTTGGGTATCGTTTCTTTCTTCTTTTTGGAAAAGTTTCTGAGATGGCACCATCATTCTGCGGAAGGTTCGTCCGCCGAGATAGAAAATGTTAATAAGAAACATTTAGGTGGTTTGGTGCTCGTTTCCGACAGTTTACATAATTTTATCGATGGAGTAATTATCGGAGTAAGTTATCTTGTAAGCATTGAGGTTGGTATCGCGACAACTATCGCTATCGTGATGCATGAAATTCCGCAAGAGATGGGTGATTTTGGGGTACTTATTTATGCCGGCTACAGTAAGGTCTTGGCCATTCTCTATAATTTTCTTTCCGCTCTGACCGCAATAGTGGGCGCGTTACTTGTTATTTTCCTCGGATCACTCTCGGAGCAATGGATTCACGGAGTAACTTCGTTTGCCGCCGGAGTATTTATTTATATCGCCAGTTCCGATCTTGTGCCAGAGCTTCATAAAAATGTGGCGGGCAAAAACCTTTTGCCGGAAATCATGGGTATCGGTATCGGGCTTGTCGCTATGTATCTCATGCTTTTGCTCGGATAGGGTAGTAAAGTTTGAACTTTCCGTTATAATCAGCGCATGGGGGTGCAACTGCTTACAGCCGGCACAATTTTTTCCAGTCTCTCTTTGTTTAACATAGAAGTCAGGGATTATCTGGATATTATTGTCGTGGCATTTTTGGTTTATGCCATCATTTTACTTTTCAAGAAGACACGCTCGCTCTTTCTTTTCAACGGGGTGGCGGTCTTGGTACTCATTTACATCTTTGCTAGATATTTTGGTCTTTATTTGACGAGTTACCTCTTCAGTTTTTTCTTTGGATTTTTTATGATTATTTTTATCGTAGTTTTTCAAAGAGAACTGCGCAGACTCTTTGAGTGGCTTTCATCATGGAAAAAATTTCCTTATTCCAAACGTGAACTCATTCCGGATTTTGTTTCTGTTCAAGTTATTGAGGCGGTCATAGCCTTGGCACAAGCCAAAATTGGCACGCTGATAGTTTTTCCTGGCGAAGACAATCTGGACATGATAGCGGCCGGAGGTATTTCTTTGGGAGGTAGAGTATCCGCGGAACTTTTACAAAGTATTTTTGACCCGTCTTCTCCCGGGCATGATGGCGCTGCCATCATTCAGAGAGACAGAGTTAGGTCGTTTGGAGTTCATTTGCCTTTAGCCCGAAAGGGGATAAAGAAATTCGGAACTAGGCATCGCGCGGCGCTTGGGTTGGCTGAACGCTCGGACGCCTTCATTATTGTGGTATCCGAAGAACGGGGAACGATTTCGATTGCCGAAGATGGCGAAATCAGCGCATTATCGGAGGATTCTGTAGTCGACGAGTTTCCGGCCAGATTGCATGATTTTTTGCGTAAACATTTGCTCGCGGGTGACGCCGAATCGAAAGTTTGGCATCCTTTGATAAATTGGAAAGAAAAACTCGCCTCAATTTTGATCGCCTTCTTTCTGTGGTATGCCTTTGTAGTTCAGCTCGGCGCGGGTACTATTACCAAAAACTTTCAAGTACCGGTTGAATTTCGCTCATTGCCTGAAGAATATCTTATTGAAAATATCAATCCGACCGAAATTAACGTTTCTCTCTCCGGTAGAGAGCAAGATTTCAGTTTTTTGAATTCCGATAAACTAAAGATAAGCATTGATCTTGAGAGCAGTACCGTAGGCGCGCACAAATATGATCTAAAAAACGACGACATTATCGGAAGTTTAGGGGACCTGTCGATCGTCAATTTTACCCCAAAAGTTATCAAATTTAATATAAAAAAAGCCCCGCCCCCACCTCCGTTTCCACCTCCCGAGCAATAACAACCCTTTCAAATAGGAATTTGGATAAAATGCGGTGTATTTTAAAAATAGCTCGAACCGTATTCCGATGACGAGCACCATTCCTGCGTCGAGATACTTACGACTCGTGGATGGCTTCACACCGCGGACGAGCGCGACTGACGCGGATAACCGCGAGAGAAGCCGCTGGCAAAATCGCGAGCGACACTAGCAAGAGCTATTAAACCCCCGCTTACTAGCCAAAACACCGACAGCAACGCAAGGAACTTTCCCGCGTGTCCTGGATCTTATACCAATTTAAATATACGGCTTAATTTAAATAGATCTAACCAAGGAAAACATGGTCAATGTTGGTTCAAAATTTTTGATGGATTTTTGACTATAAGAACAGCGGTTCTCGCCTCAAGGGTTATCGGCATAACAAGCGGGTTTCCGGCGATATCGTAAAATGCGCCTTTTGTCTGGGGCTGGAATTCGTGCGAGTCGTTGTTGTCGGCATTAACCACTGCAATCACATTTTCAAACTCTCTTACAAATAAGTTGCTCATTTCTTCGGCTTCCCCGAGCGGTTCGCCTAAATCCAGATCAAATTCTCTGAACCAATAGTGCGGAATATCCGAAGGCCCTTCTTTATATGTCCAATATGCCTCTCGGTCCTTATCGGCAAAAAGCAAATAGGAATAATAAGCAAATAACGTTTTATCAATATCCCCGGCCCACCCCGGCGAGGGTTTTGAACCAATGAAGATCTGTTTGTCTTTGGGAATCTTTTCTATCACCTCCAAAAATCTCCGCATATCTTCAATCGGCATCTCTTCCGGATAAACTTCACTCTCCGCCCCGCCGGCCGCTACGGCTATCTGGCCAAAAACTTCCGGGTCAAGCACAACAGATATTCCATCAATATTTGCGACAATTGGAATATTAATTTTTTTCCTTACCGTATTGAAAAAACTTATCTGCGCATTTTTAAAAGCCTCGTTGGTCGGATATTTTGCGGGTTTGGATGTTTTTGAATAGTGTTCATACGCGCCTATGCTTCCCATAAAATCATCCAGCAATATGCCGCTCCAAATTCCGCCCTGCTCCCGCAATAGCTTGCTGACTTTTTCTGCAAAATATTCCTGATAACCGGGGTGTCCTGGATCAGGCAGATAAGTACCTGGCGTTTGTAATGCCCCCTCCCCCACAACTATAATATTTCCTTCAGTATCTTTTAAAAGCCATTCGGGGTGATTTTCTACAACCCACGGAGTGTCTTCACTATCAATACTCCCGGGGTCTGCTTGAACTTTCCATTCCGCAAATTTCGGACCCAAGGCGCTGTCCATATAAAGCAGGCCCTTAACAGTCGGGTTATATTTTTTAAATTTCAGAAAAAGCTCCTTTTTTGACGCGCCAAACATAACATAATCGTAGTGCGGCGCTAATTTAGCAACCTGTTCTTCGGTTGGGTCAAAAGAGCCAAAAATTCCGCTTCCTATGTGCTTTCCCGCGCGCTTTGATCGGGAAGACTGCGCCGGATAAGTCGTAAGCTTAAGGTCTACGATTTCACGCACTAATTCGTCCTGTTTTTCCTTGCTTGAAAGAATGCCATACAGCGGAAAGCCCGGGAACTTAGGCAAATCAGTGATAGTGGTTGCGCGCGGCGCTGGCCGATATGTATCAAACGGAGTATTTGAAAAAAATCTAAGCCATATGAAGAAAGCTACTCCAATTATCACAACCACCAATATGACAAATTTGATAAGTTTTTTCATGTTACCAATCTTTACATTTTAGATCAGTTGTTTTTGCAATTTGAGAGTTTTGATCGGTATTGGATTTCTCCTGCCATACCGCGAGATCACGAATTAAGTCTTGCGGGACCACGCCTCCGCGCCAAAATAGCGGCTGTTCTCCATCTGGTACACAGTAGAGATTATTACTTGCTTCCAAGTTGAGAATCCGAGCCGGATCCGCCACGATAAACACATTATTGAATTTGCCCTCGGGATCCCGGAGATCGCGAAAACGATTGTTGGAGATCTTTGCTTTGGTGCTCGGGAGACACCCGCGACCATTTTGGCAGCCATCTGGATGGCCTGGGTGTTCCTCGCCAAAATGAATGCCAACTTTAGCGCGGGTGACAGAATTATTATTAAAAGTGCAATTATAGCAATGAGCAAATTCTACAGCTTTTTCAACTCTTTCAATCGTGTTTGCGTCAGCGTGGATATCATACGCCTCATACTCGTTCACATGACTGGTGCTTCCGTCACCGCCCAAATCAAGTGCCTTCTCTTTCAAGTCAAAAAAATGGTTATTCCGAATAATGATATTGCGCGCCCCAAACTTAAAGCCGAATCCTTTGGTGCCATCATGCACGGCGTTGTTCTCTATAATCCAATTGCGCGCTCTCGTGCCATCAAGCGCTTGCTCATAAGGGCCGCTAAACTCATTGCCGTAAATATAGACTGGCCCTTCATCACTGACGGCTTTGATGGAATCACTATCCGAACCATAAGAGCCGATTAGCTTATTGCATCGGATGTGTGTGTTTATGGAGCCGATTTGAATATTTCGCCCATAGGCGTTGTTAAACGTCAGTCCTTGTATGATTACATGGCTTCCGTATATTTCCAGAATCGTCCAGATTTTTCCGGGATTTTCAGGGTAATCACATGTCCTAAGATTTGACGGGCAACTTCCATCAATAATAGCTTCCTCCCCGTCATAGCTCATCAAAATCACCGACTCGCGCTCTGTTTGTCCATCTGCATTGATTAACAATGGTTGGACAGGTTCATCGGGAAAGAGCTTCAAAGGATGAATGAAGTACGTTCCTTTGCGAACCTTTATCGTTACCGAATTTGTGCCGTAATTACCCTCTGGAGTGAGGAAGAGTTTTTCACGGACACGAGGAGACGTAAAATCTTTGAACGGGCAATGATTATTCCCTTCATTGGTGGGCGCCAAGCCGTCACATCTTTCATTATCTGCACCCTGTTCATTAGCTGCAACGTAATAGGTAACATCGGTGTCCGGCACTTTGGGAGATGCGGTACATAGGGGGAGACTAACCTCGTCTAAATTCATTAATGTCAAATCTTTTTTAGAATTAGCATCATCCTCGTCCAGCAGCATAAAAGTGAATATGGCAAATCCTATTACAAAGACCACCACGAGAGCGATAATAAGTTTTTTCATGACAATAATTTGTTGCGGTTTATTTATTTTTTTGTCTCCTGAATACGCAAGCTGACGAGTTTGCCGTGAATGTCGTATACCGTGATTTTGTATCTATCAATGCCGATGTTGCCGACGCCGATGCGCAAACCATCTCCATAACTGCTTTGCCCCGCCACACCCGAGCCGCGCTCTGCGCGGCGAGGAAATGCAGTTCGAGCTATTTTTAAAAATACACCGCCAGAAAGGATTTTGCAAATGCGAGTTGCCCGCCTCGCTTCGCTCGGCGGCTAGTCTATATGGGATTTTTAGCGAAAAAGAAATGCTTTTATCAATAAGAGCAAAAGAACCTGTTAAAAATGTCGGCTCGAACTTTATGCTGAATTCCCGCCTGCGCCGAGGCTTCGGCAGGCAGGCAAAACGGCTTGAGATTTCCCCGAAAAACGGCTGGCGAGCCAACTGCTTCATTTCCCAACTGGCGGTGTCTGTTTGAAAATATCCGAACGGAACTGACTGGGCTCGGCGGGC
>JBBTYJ010000014.1:0-20973 GCA_038061835.1 Patescibacteria group bacterium
GCCCTGAAGGGATCGAACCTTCGACCTTATCCTTAAGAGGGATCTGCTCTACCAACTGAGCTAAGGGCGCATACGATTAATAATAAGTAATCTACAAGAGAATCAAAACTTAATCAATGAATATCTATTTATCTTGCATGTTATTACATTACCACCTATAATATTATTATATGGGAGTCAAATATTCTGTCAATGAAAATTTATTCAGAACTTGGAGTCCTTCCATGGCCTATATACTTGGATACATTTTTGCAGATGGAAGTCTAGAAGATTCATCTTACATGCGAGGCAAATATTTACGCTTATCAAGTACAGATAGATCATCAATAGTAAGTTTAAAACACATTCTTAATTCTAAGCACAAAATCGTTAAAACTTTTGCCAATAATCATCACAAACCAGACTATCTATTAAGAATCGGGAGTCATGCAATTTTTAATGATTTAAAAAGATATGGTTTACATCCTCACAAATCTCTCACAATTACATTTCCTAACGTACCTCGAAAATATTTGGGCAATTTTGTTCGAGGATATTTTGATGGTGACGGGTGTATACACCTTGAAAGAACTAAAATGGGTTCAATTAAATGTATCCGAACAATATTTACTAGTGGGAGCAATAGATTTCTATCACAACTGGCTGAAATATTAACCTATACAATTTTATTAACTCCTAGAAAAATTTATAAAGGCACCAGATCTTATCAGTTAAGATACAGTACTCGCGACAGTGAAAAATTGTTTATTCTTATGTATCAGAACACCAATGGAATTTTTATGAAGAGAAAATTTAATAAATTCCTTGAATATCTTAAATTAAAGTCAGATAAAAATATTGGTAAGAGTATTAAAAATATACTACGATACCATAATGGCCTAGTGGCGAAGGGGTAACGCGGCTGTCTGCAAAACAGCTATACGCCGGTTCGAGTCCGACCTAGGCCTCAATTCCAGTGGTTAAACCGTTGGATATGCCCGGGTGGCGAAATTGGTAGACGCGCGAGACTTAAAATTTCGTGACCGTAAGGTTATGTGGGTTCGATTCCCACCCCGGGCACCAAAATTTGATATAGTATGCGACAACAAATGGAAAAGAAAAAAGAAGACGACCAGATTCTTGAAGGAGAGATACGCGTAACGAGCAAGGGCGTGGGTTATTTCCCTACCCAAGACGAATCCGAAGACTATGAGATTCAACCAGAAAATCTCAATACCGCTCTCAATCATGATAGGGTCAAAATTGAACTTCTGGGCAGAACGATCTTTGATCGCAAGCAAGCCAAGGTTATAGAGATAGTGGAACGGCATAAAACTGAATTTGTCGGTACTCTTGAGAAAGAGGACGAGCTATTTTTCTTGGTGCCCGACGACAAACGAATGTATCGAGATATTTTTGTACTAAAGAATAAGACAAAACATGCCAAGGAAGGAGACAAGATTCAAGTAAAGATTATAGAATGGCCGGATCCGTCAAAGAGTCCAAAGGGAGAAGTGATTAGGGTCATCGGGCGCGCCGGCGAACATAACGCCGAAATGCTCGGTATTGTGTATGAAAGTGGTTTTGAAGTGGACTTCCCTCCCGAAGTAGAAGAGGAGGCGCAAAAGTGGAAAAAGAAGTATCAAAAGGAAAACCTGCTCAAGGATCGCAAAGATTTTAGGACAACCACTACCTTTACTATAGATCCAGCGGATGCCAAAGACTTCGACGATGCCTTATCTTTCAAAAAACTGCCGAACAACGACTATGAAATCGGTATTCACATCGCCGACGTCTCCCACTTTGTGATAGAAAAAACAGCGCTAGACAAAGAAGCGCTCAAACGCGGCACTTCTATATACCTTGTAGACCGCACTATTCCAATGTTGCCGGAGGTGCTTTCCAACAATCTCTGTTCTCTCAATCCAAATGAACCTAAATTTGCCTTTTCGGCTGTTTTCGTCATCGACAAAGAAGCCCGGGTCAAAGAGCGATGGTTCGGCAAAACGCTTATAGAATCTGACAAACGCTTCACCTACGAGGAAGCTCAAGAAGTTATAGACAAAAACAACGGTATATTTGTAGAAGAACTCAAAACTCTTAATATACTTGCCAAAAAATTTCGTGATGAAAGATTTAAAAAGGGGGCGATTGATTTTGAAACTGAGGAAGTAAAATTTGAGCTTGATGATTTGGGCAAACCAATCCGAGTGTATCGGAAGGAGCGAAAAGATACCCATAAACTTATCGAGGAATTCATGCTTTTGGCCAATCGCGAGGTGGCAATCTTTATGCATACCGCTAATGGTAAAAATGATCATGCTGCGTTTGTCTATCGTATCCACGATGCTCCCGATAGAGAAAAGATTGTGAATCTCGCCACCTTCGTTAGAGCGCTCGGCTTTGAACTCAAAAATAAGAATGGAGAAACTACGGCAGAGGATATTTCTCGAATGCTTCGTTCAGTCGACGGCAGTCTGGCAGAAATGCTCGTAAAAACGGCCGCGGTCAGAGCGATGTCAAAAGCGATATATTCCACTTCAAACATCGGTCATTTTGGATTGGCTTTTGAATATTACACACACTTTACTTCCCCCATTCGCCGCTATCCTGATCTTATGGTTCATAGATTACTTTTGCGTTTTCTGACCAAAGGTAAAATCGAACAAAATGAAATTATCAAATATCAAAAGCTTTGCGGCGATTCAAGCGAGCGCGAACTTGAAGCGGCTCAAGCCGAACGCGCTTCTATTAAATACAAACAAGTGGAATACATGCAGGAACATATCGGCGAAGAATTCAATGCCATTATTTCCGGTGTTTCTGAATGGGGCATCTATGTCGAAGAGATCAATACCAAGGCGGAAGGCATGGTTAAACTACGCGACCTTAAAGATGATTTCTATGAACTCAACGAAAAGCTCTACGCGATAGTGGGTAAAAAGACTGGCAAAAAATATTCTCTAGGCGATAAAGTCCACGTCAAACTCACCGCTTCCGACCCCGAGCGCAAAACTCTTGACTTTATATTAGTTTAGGTACATAATCTAGCGAGAAAAGTTTTATCTTTGTTTGGAGGTGAAAAATGGCTCATTATTCTCCTAGCGATCCCGAAAAGTATATCCGCGAATGTGGGCAAAGATTATTGACCCTGTTTCGCGAGGAACAGGCGACCCATCGCGCTGTTGAGTGCACATGCAACGAATGTCAAGAAGACATGGCAAAAGCTTTCAAGAAACTACTGGAGGAAGGAGATATTGAAGTGGCGGTGCGAGCTTTTGCTGACACGCTTTTAGCCTAAATACCAGAGTCATAAGTATGAACAACAACTTCCCTGCTCGGCTGCATAAGCTTGCCGAGCAGGGTTTTCTTTTTATAAAAATCCTATCATTTAATAACATACGATATATCGTATGTTATTTTTACGGAGCAAATGTAGTATGGAAAAACGTCACGGAGCGCGTCGGCGCGAGTGGAGTGTGCATTTTTAGCAAAAAATGATAGCGCGTTTTTCAGAACTATATTTGCGGAGTATTTATTTTGCTACTGCGGTGGCTTGATCAAAGGAGATTGAAAGCAGTTTGGAGATACCGCTTAAACCCATAGTCACACCATAAATTACACTGGCGCGGAACATTGTTTCGCGATTGTGAGTTATTAAAATAAGTTGTGAATGTTTTGACAAAGTTTCGACTAAATCTCCATACTTTTTTGAGTTCGATTCATCTAGCGCCGCATCGGTTTCATCGAGAATAATGAATGGTGGCGGATTGACTTGAGAGACGGCAAAGATAAGGGCAATAGAAGTAAGCGCTCGTTCCCCGCCCGAGAGCATCACAAGACCGCGGATTTTTTTCTTTGGCAGACTGACTTTAATATCCAGACCTTCCCTTGCCTCGCCGGAGCCTTGTGCGGAGACGGGTTCGTCTAATAATTCATCCTCTACTTTTTCTTCTTTTATCAGAATTAAACCGGCTTCTCCCCCGCCAAACATTGAAACAAAAAGTTTGCGGAATTCTTGATTAATTTTTTCTAGTCCGGAGTTAAATTCGGAAGCTAAACGCATTTCCAATTCTTTAATAAGTTCGGTAAGAGCGGTGGCAGACTTTTCGAGATCGAGTAATTCGCGCGCCAGAAACGTATCGCGTTCAGAAGTTTCCTTATATTCCTTGTGTATATCGTCCATGCCAGAAACATTGGAATCTTCAAGTCTAATTTTGAACTTTTCAATCACACGTTTGCGTTCTTCTTGCTTTTGTCTATTTTCATTTATCACAGACTTTTCATCTCCTATATCAACATCCTTAAAACGGATGGCCTCTACACCGACAAGGTGTCCGACTTCATCAAGTTCTTGTTTGAAATTATTTTCCTCAAGAGAAAGTTTATCTTCACGCGCCTTCAAAAGATTGAGTTTAGAAATAACCTCATTTTCTGCGGACATAATACGGAAAATATCCTTCTCTGCGTCGTGGCTTGAATCCTTTTCTTTTTCTATTTCTTTTTTAAGAGCCTCGTACTTTTCTTGCAAAGCCTTTTCTTTTTCTATCGCTTCTTTGAACCTTTTCTCGATCGCGTCCTTTTCGCTCATATACGCCTTCAAGGCGTCTTGGGCTTCAAGCAAAATATTTGAATCGGCGCTTTCTCTCTTACTTTTCAAAAATTCATAAATTCTGCGTTTGATCCGAGCAAAAAGACCGGTATCTTCCACTTCCTTTTCTATCTCACGCGCCAGTTCTTCCACATCTCTTAACCGAATCATTTTATGTTCATCGGAAGAAATTAACTCTTTCTGTTTGCGGATAATACGCTCTTCGGCGGCAATCAGTCCCTCCACCTTGCCCAATTCCCGTGCCAGAGCGTCTTTGTGTATTCGTGTAGCGCTTAGATCGCCCTCAAGTTCGATGATGGCATAATCGCGTTTTTCTTTTTGGGCGTTCTTCTCCAAAATTTTCTTAGCGGAAGTCAGTTCCTTCGCCAACTTATTGAGCATTTCGTTCAGAGGTTTTCTTTCTTCCAAAAGTATCGTCTTGGTAAACGACAGATAATTATTTTCGCGTTTGAAATACTCTTTAGAAAGTGTGACGAGTTGTTGTCGCTGTTCTTCCGTTTTCTCAAGTTTTTCAACCTGTTTTCCGAGAAACTTCAAATGCGGAGCAATCTCTTTACGCAGAGCTTCCACTTGTTGAATATTTTCAAAAGTTTTCTTGAGCTTACGTTCACTTTCCAAACGTTTATATTGATAGAGTCTCAATCCTAACGCATCTTCTATCATACTCTTACGATCTTTGGGACTGGCGCTTAAAATTTTATCGGCCTCTCCTTGAGAAATAATGTGATGACCGGAAGCGCCGATATGGGTCCGCGCCAATAGTTCGAGGATATCTTTAAGACGTACTTGGCTACCGTTAATAAGATATTCGTTAAGGCCGTCTCTATGAACCACGCGTTCAATCGTCACCTCCGGAAAATCTATATCAAAGATTTTTTTAGCATTATCAAAAGTTACCTTGACTGAAGCTCTGTTGGCTCGCGGCTCGCTTGTGGCTCCATTCCATATCAAATCCTCGCCGCGTTTGCCGCGCATACTTTTGATAGACTGCTCTCCAAGCACGAAGCGGAAAGCTTCGGCCACATTCGACTTACCTGAACCGTTGGGACCCACTATGGCCGAGATGGGTGAATCAAATTCAAAAACATTCTTTTTCGCAAAAGATTTAAATCCAGAAAGTTCGATTGACCTTAGGTACATATTACTTCCAATTTTTGGTTTCCAACGCTTGCCGAGCGGCTTCTTGTTCGGCATCTTGTTTTGATTGGCCTTCCCCCCTGCCATACACTTCCTCACCGACAAAAACACTAACAACGAAATGCTTATCATGATCTGGTCCTGATTCGAGGATAGTCTTGTAGATCGGTGTTACACCAAGATATTCCTGCGCCTTCTCCTGGAAACGGCTCTTGGCATCTATCCAATTGCCACTTGCCAAAACCTCTTCCGTTAGCGGTGCTATATGATTCAGAATAAATTGTTTAGCAATGTCGTATCCTTGATCCAAATAAATCGCGCCAATAATAGCTTCCAAAGTATTGGCGAGAATATATTGTCGCGCTCGGCCGATATCTTTTGCTTCTCCTTTTGAAAGTAAAAGAAATTCGTTAGCCCCAAGCATCTGCGCCACACGGCTGCAAGTATCCGCGTTTACCAGAGCCGAACGCAGAGCAGTTAATTCTCCTTCATCTGAATGTTTAAGACGTTCATAAAGGTAACCGGTAATAGCGAGTTCCAGTACGGCATCACCGAGAAATTCCAGACGTTCGTTGTGCTCTAGAGCCAAACCTCGATTCTCATTAATATATGAACGATGGGTAAAGGCTTGTTTCAAAAGACCCCTATCCTTGAATGTCACACCTGCTTGTTTTTCGAATTTTTCAAAATCCATACTATTTAGATTCGGCTAATTTTGTTATAGCTTTAGTGACTATAGGCAAAATATCATCATAAAAATTTAGGTCCAAGATATCGGCCAGTTTGAACCAACGCACATCATCAAGACCACCTTGTTCTTCTTTCTTCTCAAGAGTGAGTTCCTGATACGGCGCTTCAGCAAGAAAATAGATTATCTCTTTCTTTATTTTTCCGTTAATTGGGTGGAACGTTGTGTAAGAGTTCTCGCCTATACGATCTTTAATCTGTATGGGTACCCCAATTTCAAGTGGGACTTTTCTCAATAAGCTCTGCTCGTAAGTCTCGCCATCATTAAGATGTCCCTTAGTCAGGGTCCAATGGCCAAAAACATCATGAACGAGAGCAAGATAAGTATTACCCTCGCTCTCGGCATAAACAACCGCTCCCGCCAGTCGCTCGATGGGCAATTGGTTAATAGGAATATTTCCATATTTCTTCTTTGGTTTCGGCACATCAAACTTACCCGGTTCACCCATTTCTTTATAAACAGCTCCGAGAACTCCATTGATAAACCGACCAGAAGTATCACCGCCAAAAGTTTTGGCCAGCTCGATAGCCTCGTTAATGGCTACTTTTGGTGGCACTTCCTTGCGATCGGCAAACAGGAGTTCCGCCAAACCGATACGAAGAATATTACGATCGACGACGGAAATCTTTTCAATTGGCCAGTCCGGCGCCGCTTTTTCTATCAAAGTATCGAGGTCTCTCTTTTTTTCCAATACTAACTTCAAGAGATTGTTCATGAACGGTCTGTCGTTCGCGCCCGGAGCAAACTCCGCGATCATGCGTTCAAATATCGGAAAAATTTTCCCTGTTTTAGTGCCCTCAAAATCCCATTCAAAAAGAGTTTGAAGAACGATTGACCTAGATAGATGTCGGTTGGACATAAAGAACAAAAGAACTAAGAAACTATTTGATTTTTTTCGCCTGCTTTTCCAATTTAGCTGTTAAATCGATTACTTTTCTCCCGCGATAAGCGCCAGTCGCTTTCGAAATCCGGTGCCTCAAATGAAAATTGCCCGACTCGTCCTTAGAGAGAGCGGGTTTCGAAAGCGCATGATGGGAACGCCTATTCTTAGTGTGAGACCTCGTATGTCTCATTCGTACTGTCATAACCCCACTTTAGCACCATTTTTTCCAAAAGAAAAGGGGTTCACTGAAAGCTATCCAATGAACCCCCTCAAGAAACGTTTACGTTACGATACGACACCGGATTTAAGAAATTTTTTGACTAAAGCTAGAACAGTCTCAGGCGCCAGCTTCGATTCTCGACCAACACCGGATGCTGATGAAACTATGTTAACCGGACCACCCCAAGAAAGACGCGCCTCCTTGAGTTCCTTCGGGGTCATTTCTCGAGCTTGTGCTTCGATCGCATTGATAGCTTTCTCAAACCCAATGCGGTCAAAAAATAACGGCTGACGTATGAGACTGAATTTTCTGATACTACCGCCGTGAGACAAATGACAATCGTCATACACAAGTGCTACTGGATATCTTTTATTGGCCCAGTCTCTTGCCTTGTCAAAATCGCCATGCACTGCGATAAACGGCACATCATTAACTATTTGTGCCAGGAATTTCTTAGTTTGTCTGCTCCGTAACTGTATTACGGCCATCATCTCTTCACCAGACATATTGCCAATGAGAATACGCCCCACAAGACTGACACGATCAGAAAGCGTTCTCCACAACCTTGGGTTTAGACAGATTGTATTTAAAGCATCTGTCTCAAGACTCTTGAGAAAATGATCTGCTAAATCGGGATTGTTATGCGCGGCATTGATATAGCCGTACCTATCCATTGCACCAATCCACAAGACCAAAAGTTTATCAATTTGATCTCCCATATCCAATGCCCGAAGCGTCAGAACAGCCATGGCCCCGATTGAATCCTTATCTGGTCTCATTGTTACCAACTTACTTCCTTCCTTGGGAAGAGGAAAAGAAAGCGCTTCTTCGATCGCCGAAGATTTACCACGCACTTGGTGCTGTGGATCGATATTCCCTAGACCACAGCGATTAGCAAACGACTCGTCTGTTACCTCTATTCCAAGAGTGTGCAACCCCAGTAATTTATCATTATGACAAATCGCTTCGTCACTTACGTCAGTTCTAAGAATTCCACAGTTGTAATACATTTACTTGTCTCCTTTTCTTTTGGATTGTAACGTTTATTTATATTTACAATTAACAAAATCTTCTTACATTGTACTACACTTATCTGCCTTTTGTCAACTTAGTCAAAAAGCTGCGACGATGAAGGGTTGTCGGACCAAATTTTCGAATAGCCTGTCGATGTTCAAAAGTGCCATAACCCTTATGTTTATGAAAATTAAATTCCGGAAACCTTTTAGAAAGTTTAATCATTCTCTTGTCACGTATAACTTTCGCCATGATGGAAGCGAGCGAAATAACCGGAATCTTTTCGTCTCCTCTTATAACTGTCAATTGGTGAATAAATTCTTTTGGCGCCTTAATGCCGCCATCAAGATAAACTTGAGACTCCGTCGACACACCAAGAGAAGCTAAGCACCTCTTGATACCGAGTCTGATGGCATAGGAAATGCCCTTTCTATCTATTACCTTCTCCGAGACTAGAGAGACAGCAAAATCGAGCAACCCTTCCTTGCGCGCTTCAAGAGCCAATGCAAACCACAGTTCTCTATCGCTCGGAGAAAGTTTTTTTGAATCTTTAATACTTTTAAAAAAATTCTTACTGGTTTTACGAAGTTCAACAGTTACAGGATTAGGAATCGAAACAGCCCCCACGGCCACCGGCCCGGCCAAGGGCCCCCTGCCCGCTTCATCAATGCCTACGACATAACTCATCCCGTTAGAAGTCCGACTTGCTTTATGCAAGTCGGCAGGAATCTCCGATTCCTTACTTCTAATGGGACTCATGCGTTACTTCAGATTATACATTATAATAACTCTCGATGAGCAAATTCGTCCATCTCCACACTCATAGCCATTACTCTCTACTCGAAGCTCTGCCAAAAATTCCAGACCTCGTCAAGAAAGCACGTCTCTCAAACATGAATTCACTTGCTCTAACTGATGCCGGCAATCTTTACGGCGCCATAGAATTTTACAAAGAATGCCGGGGGCAAGGAATCAAGCCGATTATCGGGGTTGATTTTTATGTTGCCTTACGAACCAGAAATGACAAGGAAGCGCGAGTCGACAATGAACGCAGTCGACTGGTGCTCCTTGCGGAGAATAATCTCGGATACCGAAATCTTCTCAAGTTGGTGACGGACTCATATCTTGAGGGATTTTATTACAAACCGCGTATTGATAAAGAATTAATAGAGAAATATCGCGACGGACTCATCGCTATTTTACCGGCGTTCACTTCTAATGACATTGAGAAAAAAGCCGAATATTATAAAAAAGTGTTTGGATCGGATAACTTTTTCCTCGAAATAACTCATCATCCTGAAATTAGAGGCCATCAGGAAAAGATGAATGCCAAAATCACTCTCGCCCGACAAAAACAAATTTCTTTGGTTGCGGCTCAAGACGTGTACTATCTCGAACCGGGAGACAAACCGGCCAGAAACACTCTGCTTTCTATCCAAAATAGCTTACCGGGCAGCGGAGACGGCGGAACTTTCGAAGAAGATGACGAGAACCTTTCTTTTATTGATGCTGGGGATGCCAAAAAATATTTTAAAGACATTCCGGAAGCGCTAGAAAATACCGGAAAGATCGCCGATAGATGCAATGTGGAACTGGAGCTTGGTAAGTGGGTCTTCCCGGATATTGAAACGTCCACAAACGCAAATCCCGATGAGGCGTTGAGAAAAATAGTGTACGAAGGTTTTAAATTCAGAAACCTGAAGAAAACCGACAAAGAGACAAATCGTGTCGAATATGAACTTGGAGTTATCAAGGATAAGGGATACGCCAAATATTTTCTCGTGGTTTCTGACCTGCTTCGTTACGCACACAACAATGGCATTTTGACCAACGTACGAGGTTCGGTGGCGGGTTCCATGGTCACTTATCTCTCCGGTATCACAAATATCAATCCGCTCGAATATAACTTGCCTTTTGAACGCTTCCTAAATCCGGATCGTCCTTCCCCCCCCGATATTGATATGGACTTCGCGGATAATCGACGCGATGAGGTTATAGAATATGTAAGAGAAAAATACGGCAAAGATAAAGTGGCTCAAATTGGGACCTTCGGCACAATGATGGCAAGAGGAGCGGTGCGCGACGTCACCAGAGCTCTCGGTTATGCTTATGCTTTAGGTGACAAAATTGCCAAGCTCGTCCCATTTGGAGCTCAAGGATTCCCCATGACCCTTAATCGCGCCATGATAGAAAATCCAGAACTTAAAAAACTCTATGAGGAAAACCCTGAAACAAAAATTATTATAGATATGGCAAAAAAAATTGAAGGAAATGCCAGACACATCTCTGTTCATGCCGCCGGAGTAGTAATCTCTCCCACATCTCTCACAGATTATTCTCCTCTCCAGTACGATACTAAAGGCGAAAAGAAAATAATCACGCAATTTGATATGCACTCGATAGAAGATACAGGTCTTCTTAAATTTGATTTTCTCGGTATCAGAAACTTGTCCATCATTGCCGAGACACTCACTCGTATTGAAAAAATGGAAGGCAAAAAAATAAAGATGGAAGATATTCCGATAGACGATAAAAAAACTTTCGAAATGCTTACCAGAGGGGAAACGGAAGGAACCTTTCAACTCAACGGTGATGGTATGACACGCGCGCTCATGGAATTAAAACCAAACACTATTCACGACATCAACGTCATGGTGGCGCTGTATCGTCCGGGTCCAATGGACAACATTAAGGAATACATCGCCAGAAAACATAACCAAAAACAGGTTTCATATCTACATCCTAAGATGAAGAGTTTTCTAGATACCACATATGGAGTGCTGGTGTATCAAGACGATCTTCTTATGACTGCCATAGAAGTAGCCGGTTATTCTTGGGGCGATGTAGATAAATTCCGCAAGGCAGTAGGCAAAAAAATTCCAGAAGAGATGAGAAAACAACACAT
This sequence comes from Patescibacteria group bacterium, assembly GCA_038061835.1. Classification (GTDB taxonomy): domain Bacteria; phylum Patescibacteriota; class Minisyncoccia; order Phycocordibacterales; family Zambryskibacteraceae; genus UBA5004. Next base: position 11,499 of record JBBTYJ010000014.1, read on the forward strand.
TATCTTCATTGAAGGTTGCCAAAAACACGGTGGCATGAGCAAAGAAAAAGCGGAGGCGCTTTGGAAACTTTTTGAACCCTTTCAAGGATACGGCTTCAATAAGGCCCATGCGGCAAGTTACGGCTACATCGCTTATATCACCGCCTATTTGAAAGCTAACTTCCCCGCCATATACATGTCCGCTGTTTTGACTGCGGAATCAGGCGATATTGAAACCATCGGCATAATGATAAAGGAGTGCAAGCGCATGGGTATTGAGGTACTACCCCCATCAATTAATGAGAGCTTTTCCCAATTTTCCGTAATCAATCCCGCCCGAACGACCGTTCAGTCGGACGGGAATCCGCCCAATCCTTATAAAATCCGTTTTGGATTGACTACCATAAAAAACTTCGGTCAAGGAATCTCAAGTACTATAACTCTCGAAAGGAAAAAGAATGGCAAATTTAAGGATCTGTCGGATTTCCTGGACCGGATCAAAGATAAGAACTTAAACAAAAAATCTCTCGAGTCACTGATTAAATGCGGAGCCTTAGATGAGTTCGATGAGCGGGGAATACTGTTGGCCAATATCGATAATTTGCTTGCCTATCATAGGGAAAGAATCGGCGCGTCCCAAAATCAGGACTCTCTTTTTGGTTTGATGTCAGACACTTCCACTCTCCCGGCTCTACGCCTACAGAATTCTCCTCCCGCAACGCTCACAGAGAAACTGCAGTGGGAAAAAGAACTTCTTGGTCTCTATCTCTCCGGCCACCCGCTAGAAGCGTATCGGGACAAACTTCTTGCCTTAAAAATGAGTGTTAAAAAACTCTTCGATTTACGCGAAGGCGATGTAACAGTAATTGCAGGCATAGTTGAGTCAGTACGCGACGTACTGACCAAAGGAAACGAGCGTATGGTCTTCATGCGTTTAGCCGACTTGTCGGGCACTATCGAGGTGGCGATTTTCCCCCGAATACTGACCGAATTTAGACCATTCATCCAGCCGGAAGCATGTATCGCCATTAAGGGTAAAGTTTCTAAACGCAGGAACGAAACTTCTTTCATTGCCGAAAAGATTAAGGCCTTGTAGGATGTATGACTATGACAAACGCGGGAGAAACGGATCATAAAAAATTAGGCAAAGAACTTGGACTTTTTCATATAGACGAGACCATTGGCAAGGGATTGCCGATACTTCTACCAAAGGGCGCCACTATTCGTCGAGAACTTGAGCGTTTTATCGTAGATGAGGAGATCAAACGCGGATATCAACATGTGTACACGCCTGACATAGCCAGACTTGAACTCTATAAAAAATCTGGCCACTATCCTCATTACAAGGATTCAATGTACGCACCCATTGTTATTGACGACGAAGAGTTTATGCTTCGACCGATGACCTGCCCTCATCATTTTCAACTGTATTTATCCAAACCGCATAGCTATCGAGAATTACCGGTACGCATCGCTGAAATTGCCAAACTTTATCGTTATGAAAAATCTGGTGAACTGATGGGTCTACAGCGAGTACGCAGTTTCTGTTTATCAGATGCTCATATTATCTGTGCGTCAGAAAAACAGGCTGTTGATGAAATGGGCTTGGCGCTGGATCTTATTGAATATACCGATGGAATTTTAGGTCTCAAAATGGGAGAAGATTATCGATACAGATTATCTCTCGGAGATCGGAACAATAATGAAAAATATTATCAAGACGACGCCGGATGGGAGAAAGCGGAAGAGTTGTTGCGCAAACTTATGATTAAGCGCAATGTTCCATTTGAGGAAGCAAAAAATGAAGCGGCTTTCTACGGTCCTAAAATAGACATCCAAATGAAAAATGCCAATGGTAAGGAGGACACCGCCTTTACCGTGCAATATGACTTATGTATGCCGAAGCGATTCGGTCTGACTTATATCGGAGAAGATGGCAAAGAACATGGCGCTTTTGTCGTACATCGTTCTTCTATTGGAGCCATTGAACGTATTATGGCATTTCTTATAGAAAAGTATGCTGGGGCATTCCCCCTCTGGCTCTCGCCTATTCAAGTCAAGGTTTTACCTATCGGCGAAGCGCATTTTGCATACGCAAAAGAAGTTTCTGAAAAATTAAAAACGGAAAATATTAGAGTAGAACTGGACGATTCAAATGAAAGTCTTGGCAAGAAAATCAGGAATGCCAAAACAGAAAAAGTACCTTATATGCTCGTTATTGGGGACAAAGAAGTGTCTGAAAACAAAGCTACTTTGGAAAGCCGCGCTGATGAAAAGCTTGGCCAAATCGAAATTGATAAATTGATACTAAAAATTAAAACGGAAATCAAAAACAGAAGTTAAGAAATCAGATTCAGAAGTTTGATTACTTGCTCCCTATTCGCCGTCCATAAAAATGTACCGAGACGCGGTCCCGCATCTTTGTTAATCAAAAGATTATAAATATCTCTAAAGAAAACTTTTTGCTCTTGCTTCAACTCTTTCTCTGTTAAACCAGGGGTCTTAGGAATATCGTAAATCAACGTTTCTAATTCCTGGATAGTGGCATCTTTATTCTTGAGTAATTCATCATAAAGACGTTTAATGTATTTCTTACGAATTTCGGATAAAGAAACCGCATAGTCGGCATTAAACGTATCGTTGAGTTTTATCACATTTTCCGGGTTGTATTTCACGAGCCAGTTACGCGCAAGCGAAAGTCTTTTGGCGATACTATCTGAATCGTATTTTAGTCCGAGGGCTTCAAGTATTATTTGCAGTTTATCTTCTTGCCATTGCACTATTTGTCCAAAACTGACCGCCTGACGGAACGGTATGGTTTTATTTTCTGGATGCTCCGCATCATATTCATCATACTGACGATAGATTTCGGTGTTAAACGCAAGTTCAAATGATTGATCCGGTGACTTTCTAAAATATAGCCATTTGAGAACATCGGGCTCATAAATGTCCAGAAGTTCCAAAGGAGAAAGCGCGTTACCCTTGGAACCAGACATCTTCGCCCCCAGCCCTTGGATACCAACAAATTTGTATTCGACAAAAACCGGTGGATTGTAGCCAAACACTTCTTTGGCGACCCTAGAAGCGACATCGTAACTGCCGCCCGGTGAAGCGTGGTCATGCCCGCCGGGTTCGAAGCATACTTGCTCATACCGCCACCTCATGGGCCAATCGATCTTCCATGCCAGTTTTGCAATATGTTCCTTACGAAGATCTACCGTATCCTTTTTACCAGTTTCCGCGCATAAGTAAGTGACAATCGCATCACCATCATAATCAAGAACTTTTGTAGAATCTTTACCGGTGAAACGCGAATAGATAGAAATCGGATAATAATTTTCGCGATAAGAAACCGGGTCGACACCTTTTGTGCCCTTGGCCTTACCACTCATGAATGATAAAAGGATATCGGCAATTTTGTAACGTTCCTTAAGAGCAAGAAAGATCATTTCATCATAGATTCCGCTTTCGTATAATGCGGTTTGATCGCGATATTTTATATTGATATTGAAACGGTTCATCGCCTCTACAAAGGGTGCTTGGAAATGTTCTGCGTAGGATGAGAGTTTGCCTTCTGGATCTGGAATCTTGGAAAGCGGCTTACCTATATATCCTGCAAATGATTCTGGAACTCCCAAAGGAATTTTACGGAAACGATCAAAATTATCCCAAGAGAAAATAAGTTGGGTATTTTTCCCCTTCTCTGCCAGAGCTTCTCTCACTAAATGTGACGTTACCACGTCACGAAAATTACCAAAATGCACCACACCGGAAGGACTGATACCGGCAGCAATAGTATACAGCGCTTCGTTCGGATGGGAGACAAGAATCTTATCTGCCACCGCGGACGCCCATGACGTTCCACCTTTTGATGTCATTATTTAATGTCGATAATCTTATACGACATTGTACCACTTGGAGTCTCAAAGGAAAATGTTTCATTTTTTGATTTGCCCATAGCCGCTAAACCTAAAGGAGAATGTATAGAAATTTTGCCACGAGTAACATCGGCTTCTTCAGAACCCACCATAGTGTAAGACTTGCGAGATTTGTCGGATACTTTTTCCACAGTAATAATAGAACCCACCATCACAAGATTGGCATTTTTTGTGAAAACGATTTTAGCAGATTTCAAAATCCCTTCAAGACGATTGATACGATCTTCCAGGATCGCTTGGCTGTCGCGCGCTTCTTGATATTCTTGATTTTCAGACAAATCTCCTAGAGATTTTGCATACTCCAGAGCTTCTGCAATTTCTTTACGCTTTACTGTTTTGAGCTGCCCGAGTTCTTTTTCGAGCTCATTAAACTTCTCTTGGGTCAAGTAATCATCGTTTTCAGGCATAAAATTAAATTATTGCGAGAATCATATCCCAATATCTCAAACAAATCAACCTGCCCACTGGCAGGCAGGTTATTCAAAATATTCCGGAGTATGTATCGCCATCCAGTCGAAAAGTTGGCGGATAACCGAAGTGGCTCCTAAAGTATTTGAGCTTGGTCCCCTCTCCATTACAATCGCCCAAGCATATTTAGGATTATCAAATGGAAAAAAACCAACTGACCACGAATTCACGAATAGTTTGACGGAACCGACTTCCGCCGTACCTGTTTTGGCGGCCGCCTTGACATACGGCACATTGAGACCGCTCGCTGTGCCATAAATGACGCTAGCTCTCATACCCTCGCGTACAACTCTCCAATCTTCATCTTTGAATTCAATAGTTCGTTCCACAGGTATTGGATTATAATCAAGCAAAATGGAGGGGGTCAAAATCTTACCACCATTGGCAATAGCGGAAACAAACCTTACAGCGTTGAGGGGAGTAATCTGTGTACCATATTGGCCAATGGCAGTAATATAAGTATCGCCCAATCGCCAAATTTCCCCGTTAAATTGTTCTTTCTTCCATTCCGGTGTCGGGATAACTCCTTTCGATTCGCCCAAAAGCTCAATGCCAGTTTTTTCCGTCAAGGCAAAAAGTTGAAAATATTTATCTAACGCTGTTATGCCTAAGCCTTTTTGATCTCCGAAACCACCGCCGATAGAATAAAAATAGGTATCCGATGACACGGCAATTGCCTCTCTCATATCCGTCCAACCATGGGCCTTCCAATCTTTAAAAATAGATGGCCTGGATGGATTATAGGGATTTTTAACAGTAATGGAACCAGTGCTTAAAATTTTCTTATCCGGAGAAATTATACCTTCATTGAGAGCCGCCAGAGCAATGATGGGCTTCAAAATTGACCCGGGAGTATAAAGTCCGCTTATGGCACGATTAAGAAAAGGATTGGACGAACTATTAAGTAAAAGATTTATGGTAGTTCGATCTGAGCCGGCCGTCAACAGATTTTGATCGTATTCGGGAAAACTTGTTAACGCAATAATCTCACCGGTTCTGACATCCATAATCACAGCCGTTCCGCCGACAAAACCCCTGTCATCGGCAAGAGAACTGATGGCCATGTAAAGCACTTCCGTCAAACGAGCATCAATAGAAAGAACAACGGAACCGCCATCAATCGGTTTTCTTATAACAGATTCCGAAATTGTGTTACCCGCAACATCTGTCTCTTTTAATTTTAAACCATTCTTTCCTCGTAAAAGATCATCGTAGACACGTTCAACACCATCGCGCCCGCGATAATATTCTTCATAATAAACACCGGTTTGATCCGAAAGAGGATACTTAAGATAACCAACCACATGAGAAAGACCCTGAATGGGAGGGTAGAGACGGCCAGCAAAATCGCTCGTATCGGATTTGACAGCATTTGTGGCCAATTCAATCATATTTCTGTCATAAATTAGACCCCGATCCGCGAATATCAACGTGTGTTCCAAACGATTATTTTCTGATATTCGCGCATAAAGAGAGCCTTGGTTAATGTTCAGAATCCAAAGTTTAGAAATTAGAGCAAAAATTAGAATAATCAAAACAATTTTGATGACAGTAAAAGTTGTCGGATTCATCGGCCTTTCTATTCGCCCCTCGAAACGATGCTCTTCAAAACCAGGTAAGTTAGTGGAGTCAATAAAAATATCCTCAGGATTAATATCTTGATACTTTTTACCCGCTGGTTGAAACAAATTTAGACGTTTTTTAATTTTACGAAAAAATGTTTTAAACATATGATCTCAGACGTTTCCTAATAGGTAACATAACAATCAGTACAACTAATACAAAAAGCACCAGAGAAGAAGTGAGCATGGCAGGAAATTCCACGCTTCCACCATGAATTACATTGATTAAAAATACAAGCACAATACCCTCCCAAAAAAATGGAAAGAGAACGATACCGATAAACAAAACGGGAACATAAATCCAATACGGTAGCACTAGAATAGAGGTCAGTATGCACACAAGTCCAATAATGCGATAAATCATGGTTCGATAAAAATAAATCTCAAAGTAAAAATATTGATTGGACTTTTGGCCAATATTTCTTTAAACGAATCTGTCGGACGAATATTTACTTCTCCCACAGTGGCTAAATGACGCGTCCCAACATCGGAAGAGAGAATTCTATCACCCACTTCAATCACAATATCGCGCGGTAATTCAAATCTGAAATTTCCACTACCGAGACCGACGAGAGTTATGGGTACATTATTTCTTTCCAATACAGCGTTCGTCTCTTCCCCGCTACTGGAGAAAAGTTTTACCTGGGCACTTTTGGAAAAAACGGCAGAAACCGTTCCTAACAATGATCCTTCCGGCATAGATATTTTAGAACCGGTAGTAATAGACTCATTTGAACCGACATCAATCGTAATAACATCATAGGGAGTTTGGGGCGGGCGAGTTAGCACTGTTGCTATAATTTTGTTAGATTCTCCTTTCCTGCCTAATAATTCAAGAAAGGTATCTTCCCTTTTTTGTTCCACCGATAAAACAAATAATTCGGTTTCAAGAGAATGAATTCTCTCTTTCAACATCATATTTTCCGCTACAAGCGACTTTTGAGAATTGAAAAAAATCACACCGGCGCTAAAAGCTTGAGTAACGCGGTTTTCAACTTTCCAAACCGGAGCAACGGATGAATTTATAAATTTATTCAAAAGAGAGAAGATCATCGCTCCGGAAACAAAAATAACTATGAGAATTAGGACTCGCCTAAAATATACGCTCCTTGATCTATTTTTTGGGAGGTAATTCACCTTCATTTTCTATTAGTAAATCTCTGAAACGCTCCAGATCATCAAGAATAATGCCCGTGCCACGAGCCACGGCTGTAAGAGGATCGGCCGCTATGTGTACCGATATATTTATCTCGCTTTCAATAAGTTCCGCAAGACCCTTTATCAATGCGCCGCCACCGGAAAGATAAACCCCTCTATTCATGATATCTCCTAAAATATCTGGCGGAGTAGATTCGAGCACTTCTCTGATAGATTCAATGAGACTTTCCATCGATTGAGAGAGAGCATCTCGAATATCAGTGTCTGTGAGAATTATCTCTCTTGGTAAGCCTGTAACGAGATCGCGCCCCTTCACTGGCATTTCCAGCGGAGCGTGAGTGGGTAGTACGGAACCGATGGAAGTTTTGATTATCTCGGCAGTTTTTTCTCCCAGAAGAATCTTGAATTGATTTCTAGTATAAGTAATGATGTCTGAATTAAACTTGTTTCCAGCAATACGCAAATTCTTAGATTTAACCACTCCGCCCAGCGAAATAATGGCTATATCGGCGGTGCCACCGCCGATATCGATAACCATATTACCGACAGGATCGTGAATAGGTAAACGCATACCAATAGCAGCGGCCATTGGTTCTTCAATAATATGTACTTCTCCGGCACCGGCATTTTTGGTGGCATCACGCACTGCGCGAATTTCTACGTCTGTAATTCCTGACGGAACACCAACGACCACTCTGGGACTCAACATTTTATTTGAATCTGAAGTTGCCTTACCCAACAAATAGCTGATCATTTCTTCAGTAATTTCAAAGTCGGAAATCACACCGTCGATCAGGGGTTTGATCACTAGAATATGACTCGGGGTACGACCAAGCATCGCTCGAGCTTCGGTCCCAATAGCAACAATCTGTCCGGTCTTTTGATTAACTGCCACCACTGACGGCTCATTGATGACGATTCCCCTACCACCAAGATACACGAGAGTATTGGCGGTACCAAGATCAATACCCACATCGTGTGAAAAGAGTTTACGTAAATTTTTTATACCCGGAAACTTCATTAGTTCTTTAATTCGTTAATTAAATCTTTAAGAGTCAGTTCTTTTATCTTGTCCGTCAACCGATCTTTGATTTCTAACATACCGGATTTAATAGTTTTTTCCCCTACTATTATTCGTGTAGGAATGCCAATGAGATCAGAATCGGTAAATTTCTCCCCGGCTCGCAAATCGCGATCATCATAAAGCACTTCTATTCCCCTAGAAACGAGTGACTCGTATATATCATCTGCAAATTTTTTTGATCCATCTGTTAAGGAAAGCAGGTGAATCTCGAAAGGAGATACCCCGCGCGGCCAAATTATACCTTTATCGTCGGAAAGCACTTCGACTATCGTACCCATAAGCCTAGTGACTCCGATACCATAAGAACTTAGAAAGACAGGTTTCTTTTTGCCATTATTGTCGCTTACATACAATCCAAGTTGTTCGCTTTTTTGGGTACCAAAGTTGAAAATATTGCCTACTTCGGTCGTCTTTTTTATTTCAAAATCGGATTTCTTTGCACCAAGTTTTTTCAAGGTTTTATCATTAAAGATCTCTTCATTTAAAGCCAATTTTCCATCCTTATGAATATAAGTATTGTCTTCGCCAGTAGCGCAAACGGTCTGAAATTCGTGACTGAATGCATCGGTAAACACCCCACCTGATGCCGAGGTGACAAAAGTGATATCCCCAAGTCCTACTCTACGAAAAACATTTAAATACGCTTCTATAACCCGATTATAAAATGTGAGATTTTCTTCCTCGGTCAAAGCAAAACAATACATATCCTTCATGACGAATTCGCGGCACCTCATAATACCGCTCTTGGCTCGCACTTCGTTTCTTAATTTGTTTTGAAATTGATGAACGGTAACAGGCAAATCATGATAACTTGAGACGTGGGACTTCATCATTTCTACGATCGGCTCTTCATGCGACCAGCCAAAACCGACTTCGCTCCCGTTTTTAAATGCCGATTTAAACCAGATGTCGACTTTTCCATCGTCCCATCTATCCGTCTTTTCCCAAGTCTCCTTATTCTGAAGAGTGGACATTATGATTTCTTGGGAGCCAAGTTTCTCCATCTCCTCCGCCACTATTTTTTTTATATTTTTAATGACCTTGAGACCCAGCGGAAGAAAAGAATAGACTCCCGCCATTTCTTTATTGATAAAACCGCCCCGAATAAGAAGTTGGGCGTTTTTTGCCTCTTCATTTTTCGGAGCTTCCCTGCGGGTCTTGGTGAATAGATGACTCTGTCGCATTCCGCTATTCTACAGAAAACTTCGTCAAACACAAAGTCTGAT